>CAJWGI010000011.1 GCA_913031335.1 uncultured Anaerolineales bacterium
AATTGCGAGAGTCATCGTCCCATCCCAGCCGGATTTTTGCGCTGACCGGAATCTCCACAGCCGTGACCAGTCGTTCCATCAACCGCGTAATCAGGCGCGGGTCGCGCATCATTCCAGCGCCAGCTCCCCGTTGAGCGATCTTCTTCACAAAACAGCCCATGTTGATATCGATAATGTCGGGGCCGAGATCCTGCAGCCACTGCGCGGTATCCACAATGCGTTCCACATCATGCCCGTAAAGCTGAAACACAACCGGGCGCTCGTGCTTGCGGAAGCGCAGCTTCTGCTTGGCGCGCAGGCTGCCGCCGCGCCGCCCTTGCAGCTCGTCCACGTTGATGAATTCGGTGTAGCTCAAAGACGAGCCCAGCGTTCGGCAGATAGACCGAAAAGGCAAATCGGAGAATCCCGCCATCGGAGCGAGAATCAAATCTCCGAACACCGGAACAGCACCGACGTGGAAGACAGGCTGCGCAGCCATGGGCACGATTATAACATTTGGGGGGTCTGTACCCGTTGAAACGAAAACCCGGCCGCACCCGTGACAAAACGCAAAATATGAACGAGAATAAGGGCAAGCTGGAGGCAGACTGAAACCACATGAGCGCCGCCAAACCACACGTTCTCATCGCATGTCGCTTTGATGATGCTGCCGTCACGCAGCTGCGCGAGCACGCGGACGTTGATCTGCGCCCAAATCTCGCCGCGGAGGAGCTTGAGAATTGCATCGGCGAATACGATGCGCTCATCGTAGATAGCGAGACATATGTGCCCGACCGCACCATTGAATATGGCTACCGCCTGCAGGTCATCGGGGTAGCCGGGCCAGCGCTCGACAACATCAGCGTCAGCGCCGCCCGCGCTGTGGGCGTCGAGGTCATCAACGTCCCCGACCCGCAGACTTTGGCTGCCGCCGAGCAGACTATGGGCGCGCTGCTAACGCAGGCGCATAGCCACGGGCCGGTGGGGCTGGCCGGGCACACGCTGGGTATCATTGGGTTCGGCGGGGTCGGGCACCAGGTGGCGCTGCGCGCCCGTGCCTTCGATATGCACGTGCTTGTGCACCAGCCGAGATTGACTCCAGAACTTGCGCTGACCGTTGGCGTGGAGCTGCGCGACCTGCCCGACCTGCTGACCGAAGCCGATTTCATCAGTGTTCATCTACCAGAATCTCCAGAGACGAAAGGGCTACTCGGCGCAGATGAACTGGCGCTCTGCCGGGAAAGCGCGGTGCTCATCAACGTCGGTAACCACCATGCACTAGATTTGGACGCTGTGCAGAACGCGCTGGCCGACGAGCAGCTGGCCGGGGCTGTAATCCGTGTGGGATCGGATAGCGCTTTGCCGGTGACGCACGACCGCCTGCAGACAGTGCCACACGCAGGCGCCAGCCGCTCCGAGGTGCGCCGCGACGTCGCTCTTAATCTGGTCGAGCGTTTGCATGAACTGATACGCAGCCACCGGCGCGGAAACCCGCTGGCGCTGCGCGTGGTGCCCGTGGAACAGATTCTCCCTCACGAACATTACGACCCAGAACGCGTCGCCGACCTGGCCGATAGGCTGGCGCACGACACGGACCTTGTCAACCCGCCGGTGGTGACCGAGTGGGACGGAAAGTATGTAGTGCTGGACGGTGCCACGCGCACCAGCGCTTTCACGCGCCTTGGTTACCCGCATATTGTGGTGCAACTAGTACCACACGAATCCGAAGACCTAGTTCTTCACACCTGGTACCATGCTGTATGCGGCCCAAAACCAGATGCGCTGCTGGAACGCCTGCGCGAACTTTCGGGCGTGGTGCTGGAAGAAGCCCCGCACGACCGGCTGCAACAGGAATTAGATAGCGGCACAGCGCTTTGCAGCCTCATCACTCGCGATGGGAATAGCTTCCTCGCACGCACCGCTACAGAAACTGCAGACACCTTGGCCCCGCTGAAGGAAATCGTGGGCGCATACACCGAGCTCGGCAGCGTCACACGCACCCTCAACACCGATCTGGAAATGCTGCGAACCGAGGCTCCGGACCTGTGCGCGTTGATAATCTTTCCCCAGTTCGCGCTCCGGGACGTACTCGATGCGGCCGTCACTAAGACCGTGCTCCCGGCCGGCATCACTCGCTTCCTGATACCTGGGCGCGTGCTCCATCTTAATGTCAGTCTCGACCGTCTGCGCTCGGATGAATCGCTGGCGCGGAAAAACACGTGGCTGAACAAAATGCTGGCGGAGAAGTTGACCCATCGCAACGTGCGTTACTATCAGGAACCGGTCATTCTGCTGGACGAATAACGCCCTGTGCCCACCGTGTTGCTGGCACTTGGATCGAACCTGGGACAGCGAATCGATCATCTGCGCGCTGCCCGGCAGGCGCTGGCCACGCGAGTGACCATCGGCGCGACCTCGCCAATCTACGAGACCGAACCGCTTTACGTTACCGAACAGCCCGCCTTTCTCAATATGGTGCTGCGCGGCGATGTCGGCCTTTCGCCAGAAGAGCTGCTCGCGTTCATCAAAAAAACCGAACGTGACTTAGGTCGAGCAGCCTCGGTTCGGTTTGGGCCCCGCGTGATTGACATCGACATCATCGATTACGATGGACGCCAGCTGCAGCGCCCCGACCTCGTCATCCCACACCCGAGGGTGCACGAGCGCGCATTTGTGCTGCGGCCGCTGGCCGACGTTGCGCCACGCTGGAGCCACCCTCGCAGCGGGAAAACCGCGCTGCAACTGCTGCGCACGCTTCCGGACAAGCAGGGAATCCGCCCGTACGCTGAAGCCCCCGTCGCGCCATAGGCGTCAATGGACTATCAATCCGCGCTTGATTACCTATACAGTTTTGTCGATTTCGAGGCAAAACCTGCCGATGTATACGCGCCCGAACGCTTCAACCTCGAGCGTGTGCGCGGGCTGCTGGAGCGTCTCGGCAATCCCCACGGGCGTTACGCCAGCGTGCACATTGCTGGCACAAAGGGCAAGGGTTCGCTGGCTGCTATGGTGGAATCGGTGCTTCGTGCGGCCGGGCACAGCACCGGACTGTTCACTTCCCCCCACCTGCAGGATTTCCGCGAGCGCATTCGGGTTGACAGGAAAATGATTGCACATGATTCTCTTGCCGCACTCATCGCCGAGCTGCGCCCGCACATTCCAGCCACTGCGGACATCACTTTCTACGAAATCAGCACGGCGCTCGCTCTGGAATGGTTCGCCCGCCAAGGAGTCGAGATTGCCGTTCTCGAGGTCGGGCTCGGGGGCCGCCTTGACGCCACCAATGTGGTCGCGCCGGCGGTGTGTGCGATCATGCCGATCAGCTTTGACCATGTGGAATTGCTTGGGGATACTATCGAATCCATCGCAGTCGAAAAGGCCGGCATCATTAAGTGCGGGGTGCCAGTTGTCGTGGCGCCTCAGCCAGTCGCAGCCCAATCGGTGCTGCGTGAGCGAACGGCCGCTATTAGAGCGCCGCTGATAGATGTGGATGCAGCATGGGCATGGAATTGTGAAGAGTCCAGCGCCGCCGGGCAGCAGTTCGCACTTTGGCCGACTGCCCGACCACAGGATAAATGTAACTATCAGCTGCCACTCCTAGGTACCCATCAAGTGGAAAATGCCGCCGTCGCAGTAGCGTTAGTGCAGCAGCTGCGCGAACAGGGATGGAGTATTCCTCAACGCGCAATTGCCCGGGGTCTCAAAACCGTGCAATGGCCGGCGCGCTGCGAGGTCTTGCCGGGTGAGCCACCCGTGATGCTCGATTGCGCGCACAACCGCGCCTCGGCCAAGCGGCTGGCAGAGACGCTGCAAGACTTTTTTCCCGGCCTGCCACGGGTACTGGTCTTCGGCGCAATGCGCGACAAAGACGTGGCCGGAATGTTCGCGGAACTTCTCCCCGGTTGCAGCACAGCCATCATGACCTCCGCCGGGACGCCGCGCGCCATGCGCCCGCGCGATCTGGTTCAAACAGCGGCGGAGTACGATTTCCCGACTTCCCCGGCTGCCGACCTGTCGAGCGCACTCGCACAGGCAAAACAGGCGGCCACTCCTGCGGCCGTGATTGTGGTAACCGGCAGCGTCGCCCTGGCGGGCGCAGTGCGCGCCGCTATGCTCGAAGACGCGGCCCTTTCAGCAGGCGCGCCGCTATAATTGCCGCGCAGCCGCCATGAGCATCGACCCAACGGCCAAAAAAACATGAACCGCCGACAGCGCGCCATCGGCCTACTCGCCGCACTGGGCAGCATCGATGCGCTCTATCTCACCTGGATTAAGATTGCCGGCGGAAAGGCAGCTTGTGCTGGCGTCGGAGATTGCGAGGCAGTCAACGCCAGCGTTTATTCTGAAATTGCCGGGGTGCCGGTAGCGGCGCTCGGAGTGGCAATGTATGCGCTCATCGGCGTTCTGGTGTGGCTTGGGGCCCGCCGACCAGCCCTGACCGAGTGGGCGCAGCTGGCAGTGTTCGGGTTGGCGCTGGTGGGGCTAGTTTTCTCTGGCTGGTTAACCTACGTGGAGATCGAAATCCTGCAGGCGATTTGCCCGTATTGCGTAGTCTCGGCGGTACTCATTGGCGCGATATTCCTGCTGTCGGTGATTGGCCTTTTGCATGGGTCCCAGCTAAGGGATTGACCCCGCCTCCCCAGAGCAGGCAACGGTCATTCGTCGCGACGGTTTTCAAGGGTGCGCTGCAACAACTTCTCCCGCGTATTGCTCCCTTTTTTCTTCCGCTTTGTTCGCATTAAGCGCTCCCGCTGGGGCTGACCTTCCATAGCGGCGCGCAGCGCAAGCTCCATCGCCGTAGCGGGCGGCGCTTCGTCCTCGTCCTCATCCACGACCTGCTGCTCCAGCGCCCGCATGCTTAAGTCGATCTGTCGTTTCTTGCGATTGACCCCGATCACCTGCGCTTCCACTTCCTCGCCCAACGTAACCACCTCATCCGGGTGCGCCACCCGGCCGGTCGTGATCTCGCGCACATGCACCAGTCCGGGGCGTTCCGCGCCAACATCAACAAAGGCGCCAAACTTCTCCAGCCGCACCACTTTGCCCGAGCGAATCTGGCCGGGCTTCAGCTCGTGCCACTCCACCGCAAGCGGCTCCTGCAACGTGAGCGTCACACGATTGGCTTTCTTCTCCACCTGCTTTACCCACACCGTGACTGCCTGTCCAATCTGGAACGCGTCATTCCCCTGTCCACCCTTCGTCTCGCCAAGTTCGGAGATGTGCACCAATCCATCCCGGCCAATACCGACGTCAACGAGAATGCCGAACATCTCCAGGCTGCTGACGGTACCCTGCAGCCGCATTTTTGGGCACAAGTCTGCGACATTATCCGGTTGGCTGGTTGCAGCGGATATTTCTTCGGTCACAATGCGGGTAGTCTCTAGGATTCACGCTGTTCGAGAGGCGTCAAGGTGCGCTTCGGAAAACGGGCCCCAATCCAGCCGCCGGCGCCCATATGCCGTTACGCGCACAGATTATACTGAGACGCGCCCGCGCTGTCAATTCCGCGTATTGCCCCGATTCAAGGTATAATCCGGCGGCGTGGCCACATGCCGCGCAGGTCAAAAAGGTCATTTGGAGAGAAAACTTGCGGGTATTAATCACCGGGGCGGGAGGGTTCGCGGGCAGCCACCTAGCCGAACAGCTGCTGCGCGACAGCGACCATCGCGTGTGGGGTTGCGGCCTCTCGCCGGAGCCGAAACTTTCTGCGGAGCGCCCCCTGCCCCACCGACGCCTGGACCTGACTGACGCGGCCGCCACCACTGATTACATGGCGGAAATCCAGCCGGACCGGATTTACCATCTCGCCGGGCAGCCGGCCGTGCACGCCAGCTGGGTTGAGCCATGGGGAAATTACGAGGGCAACGTGCTCGCCGCACTGAACGTGCTCCACGCGGTCTGGCGACTCAAGCTGAGTTGCCGCATGATGGTGGTGACATCGATGGAGGTTTACGGGGAGGTGCGCCCGGAGGACATGCCCGTCACAGAAGAACACCGCTTCAGGCCGAACAGCCCCTACAGCGCAAGCAAGGCGGCCGCGGATTTGCTGGCGCAGGCCTACCACCTCAGCCATGGCCTGGACATCGTGCGAGTGCGGCCGCTGAACCACATCGGACCCCGGCAGAGCGACCAGTTTGTGGCCACGGCATTCGCGCGCCAACTTGCGCGCATTGAGGCTGGCCTGCAATCGCCAGTGATGCGCGTGGGCAACCTTTCGAGCCGGCGCGATTTCACTGACGTGCGCGACATGACGCGCGCCTACGCGCTCGCGCTAGAGCATTGCGAACCCGGGCGCGCGTACAATATCGCCAGCGGCAATGTTCGCTCCGTGCAGAAGCTACTGGACATGCTGCTCGAACTTTCGCACGCGCATGTGACCGTCGAGGTGGACCCGGAGCGGGTGCGTGCATCCGGCACGCCGGCGCTTGTGGCCGACTGCACCCGCTTCCGCGCGTGCACAGGCTGGCAGCCGAAAATCCCATTCGGGCAGACTCTTTCCGATTTGCTCGATTACGAAAGGGACAGATTGAAGACTCGAACTGAGGAACAGGCGTGATGTCAGACCTCCGCCACTAAAAACAATGCCAACCGCGCTCATCACTGGAATAACCGGACAGGACGGGTCGTATCTGGCCGAAAAGCTGCTGCAAGAGGGCTACGATGTTGTCGGCATGGTGCGTCGCACCAGCGTCATCAATCTCGACCGGTTGCAGCACATAGAGGATCGCATCACACTGGTACAAGGTGACCTTTTGGACGAGGTATCGCTCATCAGCGTTTTACGCGAATTCGAACCGACCGAGATATACAACCTGGCGGCCATGTCGTTTGTACCAACCTCATGGCAACAACCGGTGCTCACGGGCGAGGCAACCGCGCTCGGCGTCACGCGCATGCTGGATGCCATCCGCATGACAAATAAGGCAATCCGATTCTACCAGGCCTCCAGCAGCGAGATGTTCGGTAAGGTGGTGGAGGTGCCCCAGCGCGAGAGCACGCCCTTCCACCCGCGCAGCCCCTACGGCGTGGCCAAGGTTTACGGCCACTGGATTACGGTGAATTACCGCGAAAGCTACGACATGCACGCAAACTCGGGCATTCTCTTCAACCACGGCTCTCCGCGCCGCGGACTCGAGTTCGTCGAGCGCAAAATCAGCCTCGGGGTGGCAGCCATAAAACTCGGGCAGGCACAGGAGCTGCGCCTGGGAAACCTGGAAGCCCGCCGCGACATCGGGTTCGCCGGCGACTACGTGCGTGCAATGTGGCAGATGCTCCAACAGGACGAGCCTGGCGATTACGTCATCGCCACCGGCGAAACCCACAGCATCCGCGAAATCTGCGAGACGGCGTTCGCGCACGTCGGGCTGGACTATCAGGATTACGTGGTCTCCGACCCGCGCTTCTACCGCCCCGCCGAGGTCGATCTGCTGGTGGGAGACGCAAGCCGGGCAAGAGAGACTATCGGGTGGGAGCCACAGATGACATTCCTGCAGCTGATGCAAGCCATGGTGGATGCAGACCTGCAGAAGCTCGAGTCCGGGGTGAAAATGCCCAACCTGGTGGAGTTCACCACGGTGCGGTACTGACCCGCGCTGCCCAACGGCCATGACAATAAAATTCGGTACGGACGGCTGGCGCGGCCGCATTGCGGAGGATTACACTTTTGACAACGTGCGCCGCTGCGCGCAGGCTTTTGCGCGCTACATACTGGAAGATGGTCACGCCGGCGAATCAGTGGTGGTCGGTTACGACAAGCGCTTCGCCTCCGAACATTTCGCCGCCGCGGCAGCCGAGGTGTTGGCTGCTCACAATCTGCGCGTGTGGCTCACCGATGGTGCCACCCCCACGCCCGTAATTGCTTATGCGGTGCTCGATACGCAAGCCGTCGGCGCGATAAATATCACCGCATCTCACAATCCCCCCACCGACAACGGCTTCAAAGTACGCGACCACACCGGCGGCGCAATCGCCCCGGCCGGGTTAAAAGCCATCGAGGCGCACATCCCGCCTCCGGGTGCAGTGAAGCGCATTCCGCTGCCGGAGGCTACGGAGACCGGCGCCGTGCAGACATTCGACGCCGCACCAGCATACATTGAACATATTAATGACATCATTGACCTCGCGCCGATTAAGGATGCCGGCTTCAAGGTCATGGTCGACGCCATGTGGGGAAACGGCGCGGGCTGGTTCCCGCGCCTGCTTCAGGGCGGTCGCACCCAAGTATCCGAGGTGCACACCGCGCGCCATCCGCTTTTCCCGGAAATGAGCCGGCCGGAACCTATACCACCCAACGTGGATGTCGGCCTGCGCGCCACCGCGGAAGATAATGCAGATGTGTGCATCATCACCGACGGCGACGCCGACCGGTTGGGCGTTGGAGACGAGAACGGCCAGTTCATCAACCAGCTGCGCGTTTTCGGGCTGCTAGCATATTACCTACTGGAGGTGCGCGGCCAGCGCGGCGCGATAGTGAAAACGCTTTCCACCACCTCGCTTCTGGACAGATTGGGCGAGCTGTACAACGTCCCTGTGTACGAAACCGGGGTGGGCTTCAAATACATCGCGCCAAAGATGACCGCCACCGACGCGCTCATTGGCGGAGAGGAATCAGGCGGCTTCGCCTTTCAGAACCACGTGCCTGAAAGAGACGGCATTCTGGCGGGATTGTTCATCCTCGACCTGATGCGTAACCTCGGCCAGAGCCCCTCGGAGCTGATAGAAACCCTCTTTGCCCGAACGGGAAGGCAATCTTATTACCACAGGATCGACAGTGATTTTCCTGAGGACCAGAAGGAAAGCATAATGGAGCGGGTAGAGAGCACCGCGCCTGAAAGCGTGGGGGGGCTGGCGCTGCTCTCGGTGGACAAAACTGATGGCTTCAAATTCAAACTGCAGGGAGGCAGCTGGCTGCTCATCCGTTTTTCCGGAACCGAACCGATCATCCGCGTGTATTGCGAAACCGACGACAAGAAGCGGGTGCAGCCTATCCTACGAGACGGGCTGCGCATTGCCGGTCTGCAGTAGTCTGGTTTGCTTACCGACACGCACTGCCACTTGGATTTCCGGATTTTCGATGGGGACCGGGACCAGGTTCTGGCCCGCGCAGAGAAGTACGGAGTGCGCAGAATGCTCAATCCCGGTATTAATCTGGAAAGCAGCCGGGCAGCCGTCCAGTTGGCAGTCCGTTGCCAACCCGTGTACGCGGCGGTGGGCATACATCCGAATGAGCATGTACAATTGGGGCGGGAAACATTGCGGGAATTGCGTGCGCTGGCCGCGGAACCGGCCGTGGTGGCCATCGGTGAAATCGGGTTGGACTATTATCACCACATGACGCCGCCCGGCGAACAGCAACGCCGTTTTCGCGCGCAACTCGATCTTGCAGCCGAACTGGAACTACCGGTGATCATCCATTGCCGCAATGCGCACGCGGACGCACTTGGTATCATCAGCGCGTGGCAGGCAAGCGGCGGCGCAAAAGTGAACGCGGGCGTATTTCACTCTTTTGGCGGGGATGCAGTGCATGCCGAGACGGCGCGTGAACTGGGTTTCTATCTCGGGATTACCGGGCCGGTCACATTTCCCACGGCGGATGGCCTGCGGAAAATCGTGGCGCATATGCCTGAAGACCGGCTGCTGATCGAAACCGACGCGCCTTTCCTTGCGCCGCAGCCCCGGCGCGGGAAACGCAATGAGCCCGCGCATGTGCGCTGGGTGGCCGAAAAAATCGCCGCGGTGCGCGCGGCAAAGACGGAAGCCATTGCGCAGGCCAGCACGGAGAACGCGAACAGGCTTTTCGCCTGGGATGATTGAGATGTATGTAGACAGCACAACTTTGAGCGCCACAGATGAGTTGCTCGCGCCGGTCAGGGAACAGCTGACCGCCATGGAAGGCCGACTGCGAGAGTCTCTCAGCGGCCAGCACCAGGCCTTGACAGCTGCCACCGAGCACTTGCTCGACTCCGGCGGAAAGCGCGTGCGCCCCGCAGTGGCGCTGCTCAGCGCCGGGCTGTTCGCCGCCGATCGCGACCACGCGGTCTCGCTCGCAGCAGCGGTGGAGATGCTGCACACCGCTACTCTGGTGCACGACGACCTGATTGATAGAGCATTGTTGCGTCGCGGCATCCCCACTCTCAACGCCAAATGGTCGCCTGACGCCACCGTGCTCACCGGAGATTACCTTTTTGCCCGTGCCGCCAGTTTCGCAGCACAGACCGAAAGCGTGCGCGTGATGAACATTTTCGCGGAAACGTTGATGGTCATCGTCAACGGGGAAATCCGACAGAAGTTCGCCAACGAGGCCACCCTCAGTCGCGAGGGTTATTTCCAACGCATCCACGCCAAGACCGCATCGATGTTCGCGCTAGCCGCCGAAGCCGGCGCAGTGCTCGGCGCGACCAGCGAGACAGCCATTAGGAGCATGCGCCGCTACGGGCGCGAAACCGGGATGGCGTTTCAGATAGTGGATGATGTGCTCGATTTCATCGGCAGCGCCGACCGCATTGGCAAGCCGGTGGGCAGCGACCTGCAGCAAGGTCT
The DNA here is from genome assembly GCA_913031335.1 of uncultured Anaerolineales bacterium. Classification (GTDB taxonomy): domain Bacteria; phylum Chloroflexota; class Anaerolineae; order Anaerolineales; family UBA11657; genus CAJWGI01. Next base: position 10,519 of record CAJWGI010000011.1, read on the forward strand.
GCTCACTCTGCCGGCGTTGCACTACATCGAGGCCAATCCGCACGACCCGGATGTGGCCGCGCTGCTGAACGGACACCAGAGCGACCGACAGGTGCGCGAGCGGCTGCTGCAATCCATCCGCGCTTCTGACGCAATCGAAGCTTCGCTTGCCAAAGCCCGCGATTATGTGGCCAGCGCAAAATCCGCCCTCTCTGCTGCCACCGCGGGCGAACACCTGCACACACTCCACGCCATCGCTGATTACGTGGTAGAGCGAGAGTTCTAAATCGCCGCAGCCTGCTGAAATGAAAATCGGCCTCATCACCGGCGAATACCCGCCCATGAAAGGCGGGGTCGGTGACTATACACGCGCCATTGCCGTCAGCCTGAGCGAGCGCGGCCACAGTGTCCGCGTCATCACCGACCACCGCTGCGTACAGCCGGATAGCCATTCTGGCCGCCCGCGCGTGCGACCGGTAGTTTCCGCCCGTTGGGGCTGGCTGGATTTGTGGCGCGTGCGCCGGGCCAGCGCGGACCTCGACATTGTCAATATTCAATACCAAGCCGCCGCGTACGGCGCTATGCGCCTGCCGGTTCATTTTCTGCCGCGCCTCACCGTCCCGCCGGCTGCGGTCACCTTTCACGATCTGCGGTCGCCATATCTGTTCCCGAAAGCGGGCGTGCTGCGTGAACGCGCAATCTGGCACCTTGCGTCCGGCACAGCCGGGGTGGTGCTGACAAACGTGGAGGATTACCGGCGTTGCCGCGCCCGCGACCAACTGCCGCCGCTGGCCGAAATCCCCATCGGCAGCAACATTCCCTGCGCGCCGCCGGAAACGTTTTCGGCATCAATATGGCGCGCCGAACGCGGCATTGGCACGGAGGAATCGCTGCTCGGTTACTTCGGGTTCCTGAACGCCAGCAAAGGGGGTGAAACGCTCATGCACGCGCTGGCCGCGCTGCGCTCCGATGGGATGCCGGCACGCCTAGTGCTCATAGGCGACCAATCCGGCAGCAGCGACCCCACCAATACGGCCTACGCGCAGCGCGCAGATAATCTTGCGCAAGAACTCGGCATCACCAATCACATACTGCGCACAGGTTATCTCACCCCGCCGGAAACATCAGCTGCGCTGCTCAGTTGCGACCTGATGGTGATGCCCTATCGCGACGGCGTTTCCTTCCGGCGCGGGTCTTTCCTTGCCTGCCTGGCTCATGGCCGCGCCACGGTAACCACGCGGCCGCCATTGCGGCCGGCGGGGCTGCGGCCGCGCAAGAACGTGATGCTGGCGCGGCCGGAAGCCGGCGTTATCGCAGCAGCCGTGCGGGAATTGCACTCCGATCCCGCCCTGCGAAAAAACATCGAAACGGGTGCGCTGCGGCTTTCAAAGCAGTTTGAGTGGCCGCGCATCGCCGAACGGTTGGAAGCGTTTTTCGAGCAAACGCTTGGTCGGCATAAGGATTAGCGTGCATGCCTGCCATCTCCCGATTGCCGATTGCGCTGGTGCTTTCATTGTTCGTCATTGTCGGCGGCACGTTCGCGGTGACGACGCCCCTTTTCGAGGCTTCGGATGAATTATGGCATTACCCAGTAATCTGGCGACTGGCGCGCGGGCAAGGGCTGCCCGTGCTCGACGCGAACAACCCCGGACCGTGGAGACAGGAAGCCGGACAACCTCCGCTCTATTATTACATCATGGCGCTGACCACCGGCTGGATTGACACTACCGACATGCGCGCCGTGCGTCAGCTGAATGCGCATGTGGACAATGGCGTGGTCACCGCAGACGGCAACACCAATCTCGCCATCCACAGCGCGGGCGAGAATTTTCCCTGGCGCGGCACCGTACTGGCCGTACGCCTGGTGCGCCTGCTTTCGGTGCTGCTAGGCGCCGGCACGGTCTATCTTACCTATCTTCTCGCGCTGCAGATTCGCCCGGACTGGCCGTGGCTCGCGGTGGGCGCCGCCGGGGTGCTGGCATTCACGCCGATGTTCGCGTTTATCTCTGCAGCGGTCAACAACGACAATCTGGCCATGCTGCTCGCCAGCGCGGCCGTGCTGCTCATCACGCGCATGAGTGCGCGCGGCGACCCGGGCCGAAAGTTCAGGTTCGCGCTCAACTGGCAATGGGAACGGGTGCGCGGGCATATCAGCATTGCGCACCTGACTCTCGGGGGTTTGCTGGGCCTCGGCGCACTGACAAAACTATCGCTGCTAGCGCTGTTTCCTCTGGCAGCTGCGGTCATCGCCTACAACCAGGCAGCACGCTGGTGGCGCAATCCGCACCGCACCCGCGCGCACGTGTTCTGGCTGCACGCGCTGATTCTGCTACTGCAGTGCGGCGTCACCTTCGGGTTTGCAGCAACGATTTCCGGCTGGTGGTTCCGCCGCAACC
>CAJWGI010000012.1 GCA_913031335.1 uncultured Anaerolineales bacterium
GGCGCCGAAGTGGGAGTTTTCCCGCCGGTCTCGGGCGGCGAGGACCCGCCAACAATCGTGGAGGTGCGCGCTGGCCCGCTCAGCGTTGATGAGTTTACGGCGGGGATTGTCGGCGCAGCGACCGGCGCGGTGTGCGTGTTCTCCGGAGTAGTGCGCGCGCACACCACGCGCGCCGACGCGCAGCAGCAACCGCACGAAACCGAGCAGCTGCAATACGAGGCCTACGCTCCCATGGCGGAAGCGAAAATGCAGCAGGTGACCAAAGAGATTCGCGCGCGCTGGCCAGAAGTGGCCGGCATCGCCATCGTGCAACGCACCGGCGCACTGGCGCCGGGCACGCCCACCGTGCTGATTGCCTGCGCGGGGGCGCACCGCGATTCGGGCGTGTTCGCGGCCGCCCGCTACGGCATCGACCGCCTGAAAGAGATTGTGCCGGTGTGGAAGAAGGAAATCGGTCCCGACGGGGCAGCCTGGGTGCAGGGCAAGTACCAGCTCACCCCTGAAGACCACGCCTCGCCCGAAACAGAGCTGGCCGAAAAAACGCAATGACCGTGTTCGCGCGCGCCTGGTTTTATTGTTCTCCCGGCGAGGACCACCACGGTGTCGGCGAGCGGGTGCGCCAGTCGCTGTGGGCATCCGGGTTGTATTCCCTCTGGCTGGATTCCAGCAGCCGCTCAGCGCCATTTAAAATGGTCGGCGTTCACGGTGACGACCGGCTGGAACTTGAATGGGAACCGGCCACGTGGTTGCGATTGCGGACGCAGGGCGAGGGTACGGCGTTGAGCGACCACGTTGCCTGGGTGCTCGGTCGTGACCCCAGCCTGCGCTTCACAGATCGGCACGGGTGGACGGTGGTGGAATGGCAGCTGCAGAGCAGCGCCGCGCGCTGGCGCGAAATCTCCGGCAACCCGATCTATCAGAACCCGCGCCGCTTCGATTGAGCGCGCGTGGGCGCCCGCCAATCGCTGACATGTCCACTGCGCTTCACGATTTCGCCACCCTTAAAGCGATGGCGACCGATTTCAACGACTTCGTCCGCTCAGACACGGTATTCTGGCAGCTCTCAGATTCGGGTCCGTTCCTGAAACGCTACCCCAAATTTACCGTGGCTGGGCTGCTCTTTTGCCGGCACAAACTCGCCGTGTTCCGGGGGACGCTCCCGGCCGAAAAACAGGCCGAGCTGCAGCAGGTGCAGACAGAAGTTGACCAGTCGCTATCGAGTTGGCGCTCAAACGTGGAGCGGAAAGCGCTCCGAGAAATCGGCGGTCGCTTGCACTCGTGGGAGTGGTATCTTTCCGATTGTCGCGAAGACCCGGGCGATTGCGCAGCGCACTACGCCACAGAGGTGTGCGCCCGCGTTTACATCCACTTTCTGCTGCGGCTGCTCAGCGAGCTGCACGAGGCCGACGGCGCACGCGCTCAGGTCGGCGCAGCGGATGCTGAATTGCGCACGGTGTTCCGTCCGGGCGCGTTCGTCTGGGAGGCTAACTTGGGCGCAGCCTTCCCGAGCGAAGAGTACTGGTTTCTGTACGGACGGCCGGGCAGCCCGTAGCGGGTCATGGTTCGTCCGGCAAGCTACTTGGCGAAATCCACCGCGCGTGTCTCCCGAATCACGGTCACTTTGATTTGACCCGGGTATTGCAGCGTCTCTTCGACTTTTCGAGCCACGTCACGCGCAATCTGTAGTGCGGCTAGGTCATCCACCTTTTCCGGGCTGACGATTACGCGCACCTCGCGACCGGCCTGCAGGGCGAAAGCCTCCCCCACGCCTTCGGTCGAACAGGCGATTTCCTCCAGCGCGCGGATACGCTTGACGTACTGCTCCAGGTTCTCGCGGCGGGCCCCGGGGCGCGCACCGGAGATAGCATCCGCCACCTCCACAATGGTCGCCTCCAGACATTCTTGATCGACCTCCTGGTGATGGGCGGCCACGGCGTTGCACACCACCGGGGAAACTCCGTAGCGGCGGCAGATTTCCGCCCCGATGGCGGCGTGCGTACCCTCCACTTCGTGATCGACGGCCTTACCTAGATCGTGCAGCAGCCCGCCCGCTTTGGCCACCTCCACATTTGCGCCAATCTCCGCGGCAATCACCCCCGCGAGTCGCGCGGACTCCACGGCATGCGCATGTTGGTCTTGACCGTATGAGGTGCGGAACTTAAGTTTACCCACAAGCCGCAGGATTTCAGGTCGCAGGCCGGGCACACCGGCATCGTAGGCAGCGCGTTCGCCCTCCTCTTTTATGATCACTTCCACTTCTTTTTTCGATTTCTCCACTGTTTTCTCGATCTGAGTGGGGTGAATGCGCCCATCCAGAATGAGTTTGGTGAGCGCCCGCCGGGCGACCTCCCGGCGCACCGGGTCAAATGAAGCCACCATGACCGCTTCCGGCGTATCGTCCACCATCACATCCACCCCGGCGGCTTGCTCGAAGGCGCGGATGTTGCGCCCGTTGCGCCCGATGATACGCCCCTTGATATCGTCTGAAGGAATTGGGACAGTGGAGATGGAATGCTCCGAGACCTGTTCGCTGGCAACGCGCTGCATGGCCACCACCAGCAGTTTTCGGGCGCGGTTTTCGCTTTCGATTTTGGCTTCCTCTTCGATCCGTCGAATCACGCGCGCCATATCGTCGCGGGATTCCTTTTCAACAGCCGCTATGAGCTCCTCTTTGGCCTCCCTTGCGGTGAGTCCGGCGACGCGCTCTACCTCCAGCAGCTGTTGTTGTTGTTGCTGCTCCAGTTCTCGCGCCTGCTTGTCGAACGCGCTCTGGCGTTTACCCAATTCGTTCTCACGCTTTTCCACCTTGTCGGCGCGTTTTTCCGTCTCCCCGCGCCGCTGGTCCAACCGAGATTCCTCGCGCTGCACGTCTCGACGGCGGCCGGAAAGTTCTTGCTCCAACTCATCGCGGCGACGATGCAGCGCCTCCTTCGCCTGCATTTCAATGTCGCGCTCCTTCTGGTGCATAGCCGCATCCATCCGCTCCCGTTCGGCCTGCAGCTGCACGCCAGCAGCGCGGCTCTGGTAACGGTACATCAGGAACCCCACCAGCGCTCCCAGAACAAGCGCCACCGGAATCACAACCATTGTGAAATCCATAACTTAATCCTCGTTGTCGTTTGTTTCTGCCATCAGTTCATCGATAACATCATTGATAATCTCGTACTCGAATCCGCGCCGTGCCAGGAATTCTCGCAGCTTACGATGCCGTTCGTGCGCGGGCAAACCCTGCGACCGCAGCGCTTTCTTCTCAGCGGCCAGACGAGCGCCCGCCGGCTCATCCACATCCTCCAGCACAGCTTCAATTTCCTCATCAGACACGCCTTTCTGGCGCAATTCCACGCGCAACGCGCGCCGGCCGCGCGGCCGAAAGGTACATCTGTTCTCCACCCAGAACGCGGCGAAGACCGCATCATCAATCAGCTTCGCCGCGCGCAGCCGTTGCATCACTGCCTGCGCCACCTCCTGCGGCAACCCATGCCGCGCCAGCCGTGTGCGCACTTCCGCCTCAGACCGCGGTCGGTGCTCCAGAAAGCACAGCGCCTTCTCGTGCGCCTTTTCCACCTCATCGGCAGAGCGCAAGTGAGCGATTTCGCTCGCCGAGAGTGGCTGGCCCACGCTCAGGTCATGTGCGTGCCGCAGCGCGAGTCCGAAAGCAAACTCGCCATCCAGATACAGATTCACGCGGTGCCTAGCGCGCTTTTGCGGCTTCAGCGCAGTGATAGTGCCCATGCACTCCCCGAATCAAAAAAACCGTGACATGAATGTCACGGTCATCGCCCGAAACCGACGCTTCCGCGCCGGTAGCGTCACTGCCAGACCACTCTGCGTGATGTTGAATATACCGCCGGAGCCCGCGAATTATGTCGCAGATCGCCCAGTGCGGAAAATGAAAATCAGAAAAGCCAGAATCGTTGCTGCAATTATCCTGTCGATTTCACTGCGTTCGTTCTCTGCTCGATTCTCACTTGTTTATTCAAACACCTGCGCCCGTCTCGTTCGAGAAAGGCGTCACAGCATAATCCGACGTGTTCGCCTGCCAAGTTTCGGTCTGGCGACGACCGTGCCGCCGATTTCTCCCGGCAGCTGTTGCCACCCACACTGGGTGGCCCCGCTCACCCACAGCTGCCGGCCGGCAGCTCGTTGGGGTCGGGCTGATCGAGTGCGGACGCTCCCTTTCGGGCGTCTATTCCGCACCCGCTTCATCATCCTCGTCTGTCTCTATTGGCTCCGACCTATACGGAGCGGCAATCTCTTGAACAGCTTTTTCAATCTCGGATGCGACCTCTGCGTTCTCCTTTAGGAACCGCTTTGAGTTCTCACGGCCCTGTCCCAACCGAGTTTCCCTATAACTGTAAAACGCGCCGCGCTTGTCGATGATTTCGTGTTCCACGCCCAGGTCAAGCAAATCACCGGTTTTGCTGATGCCCTCAGCATACATGATGTCAAACTCAGCCTGTCGGAAAGGCGGAGCGACTTTGTTTTTCGTCACGCGCACGCGGATGCGGTTGCCCATCATCTGCTGCCCATCCTTGATTGCCTGCAAGCGGCGCACATCCAAGCGCACGCTGGCGTAATACTTCAGCGCCTGACCGCCAGTAGTGGTCTCCGGGTTTCCGAACATCACGCCTATTTTTTGGCGCAACTGATTGGTAAACACCATGGCTGTGTTCGATTGCTTAATCGCTCCGGAGAGTTTGCGCAGGGCCTGACTCATCAGCCGTGCTTGGTTTCCCATCGTGGCGTCGCCCATATCGCCTTCCAGTTCGGCGCGCGGCACCAGGGCGGCCACAGAGTCGATTACAATCACGTCGATCGCGCCGGAGCGCACCAGCGAATCTGCAATTTCCAGCGCCTGCTCCCCCGTGTCGGGCTGGGCGATGTACATATTTTCTATATCCACGCCCACTTTTTCAGCGTAAGTCGGATCCAGCGCGTGTTCCATATCTATGAAGGCGCACACGCCGCCGGCTCTCTGAGCTTCGGCCACAATGTGCTGGCAGAGGGTGGTTTTGCCGGACGCCTCCGGCCCGTAAATCTCGGTCACGCGCCCGCGCGGAATGCCGCCGATGCCCAGTGCAATATCGAGCGAGATAGAACCGGTGGAAATGGCTTCCACCGCAAACGTAGCAGCATCACCTAATCGCATCAATGCCCCCTCGCCAAAACGTTTCTGTATCTGCGAAAGCGTGGTCTCTAACGCTTTTTCACGGCCACTCTTGCTCATTGGAGTGTCTCCGGAAGAACCTGAAACACAGTTTACCGTATTCTTGGGTACAGCGCAAATGAAAGTGAGATGCCTACGCTTGCCCACTTCGTGTATAATCCAGATTCAATCCCGACCGGAATCTCACATGTCTCACGGGTGTTGTCCACCCCTGCACTAGAGGTTCCGCGCGGTGGAAAACGAGGATAACGCCGTGACGGAAGATACCCTGACAATCACTGACAACCGCACTGGACGCACTTACGAAATCGCCGTCCAGAACGACACCATCCGTGCGCTCGACTTGCGCCAGATAAAGGTGCATGATGATGATTTCGGCATGATGTCGTACGACCCCGCCTACACAAATACGGCCTCATGCAGCAGCCGAATTACCTTCGTCGATGGAGACAAGGGTGTGCTCAGATATCGAGGCTACCCGATCGAGCAGCTGGCTGAGCAAAGCAGCTTTCTGGAGGTGGCTTATCTGCTCATCTACGGTGAATTGCCCGATGCAGCGCAATTAGAGCACTGGGAAGAACGGGTGATGCATCACACCTTCGTCCACGAGAACCTGGCGAAGTTGATGCAGTCATTCCGTTACGACGCTCACCCGATGGGAATGCTCATTGGCACGATTGCGGCCATGTCCACGTTGCACGCGGATTCGAAGGATGTTCACGATGAGAAATCCCGTCAGAAACAAATCTGGCGAATTCTGGGCAAGCTTCCCACCGTGGCTGCCTTCGCGTATCGGCGCCGCATCGGGCGTCCATACAACTATCCTGATAGCTCGCTCGCGTACACCGCGAATTTGCTCTACATGATGGATTACATGAATCAAAGCGACTACCAGGTCAACCCGGTACGGGCCAAAGCGCTGGACGTGCTCTTCATTCTGCATGCAGACCATGAGCAAAATTGCTCCACCTCCGTCATGCGCGGAATTGGCTCCAGCCACGCCGACCCATACAGCGCGATGGCCGGGGCCGCCGCCGCTCTGTATGGCCCGCTGCACGGCGGCGCAAACGAAGCAGTATTGCGCATGCTAAATGAAATCAGCACGGTGAAAAACATCCCCGCATACATCGAAAAAGTCAAGGCGGGGGAATTCCGCTTGATGGGATTCGGGCACCGCGTTTACAAGAACTACGACCCGCGCGCCCGCATCATCAAGAAAGTGGCCGAGGACGTACTGGCCGAAACCGGCCGTAATTCGCTCCTGGATATCGCGCTGGAATTGGAGCGCATTGCGCTGGAGGATGAATATTTCCTCTCGCGGCGACTGTACCCCAATGTTGATTTTTACAGCGGCATCATTTATCAGGCGATGGGCTTCCCAGTGGATATGTTCCCAGTGCTGTTCGCTCTTGGCCGCGCCCCCGGCTGGCTCGCTCAATGGCTTGAGTTTATTGATGACCCCGAGCAGCGCATCGCCCGCCCGCGCCAGGTGTTCGCCGGCCCGGAGCAGCGCGATTATCTACCGCTGGCACAACGCGGTTAAGACAGTCCCACGCCGCAGCGGCCGCACACCGCCACTGTGATCATCCAAGCACACACCGAGATACGCCCGGCGCGCGCCACACACCGCCGGGAACTTCTGCGGCTGCTAAGTTCAGCCGAACGCGCTCATTGCCACCTCGACTGGCAAAGCGCTGAGGGGTGGCTGCAACACCAGCGGTGCCATGTTGCTTTCGCTGACAGCACTCCCGTCGGGATGCTGTCAATCCCTATGGTAGCGGGAAGTGCGGCGTGGCTGCGCCTCGCCGCGGTGCGAGACGATGAGCGCGACGCGCCGACAATGACCCCGTTGTGGGTGGCTGCGAGGGCGGAATTGCAGCAGCAGGGCGTCACGCGAGCAGCCGCTCTGACCGCCAACGTTTGGCCGGAGAGCCTGCTGCCACCCTGGGGATTCGCGCAATACGGGCACGTGGTGGTACTCCACCGGGGGCAGGCAGCGCTGCCGCCTTTCGACGAAACTGGAACCCTTATCCGCGCGGCCACCAAGGCACACCTGCAGGCCATCTTCACAGTGGACAAAGCCGCTTTCAAGCCGCTGTGGAGGTACTCATTCCAGATGCTCGGGCTGGCACTGAAGCAGGCCGCGTACGCCACAGTGGCCTGTGCGGGCAGCAACATTATCGGGTACCTTCTGGCCACTCAGGCCAATGGAAAGGTGTTTCTGGCGCGGCTGGCGGTGACGCCGGACTTCCAGAATCGCGGTGTCGGTCGTGCGCTTACTCTTGACATGTTGCACTACTTTACGCACGGGCGCGCGCCGATGGTAGAGGTGAACACCCAGGCAGACAATGTAGCTTCCATCGCTCTTTATCAGGCGCTCGATTTCGAACTCACCGCTGAACGGGCGCAGGTCTGGCAATACGAGCTCGGTTCAGAAGAGCGCGCCCGAGGCACAATGAACTGATGGCGCGCCGCCGTCGTGTTCAGGTACAATCTTCATCGCCGCGCCTGAACTCAGGCCGCACGAAATGAGCACTGTCCCCCCGAATAGAAACCCGCTGCTGGCACGGCTCCGAAACGCCGTGCTGGACATCACTCTCCACCGCGTGGCTCGCAACACCGGCTGGCTGCTAGCGGCTGAAGTGGTGGCCACTTTGGTGAGCGCGATTCAGTTTCCGCTTGTCGCTCGCCTGCTCGGCGTAGAAGGGTACGGCATGGCTGTGCTGGTCGTGGGCTGGGTTGGGCTGGTGACTGGGTTGCTCGGTGTGCAGACGCGAGAAACGATAGTCAAATACTTCAGTCTCTTTCTCTCCGATGAAAGCGAACCGCAGGCACTAGCGACGGTCAAGCTCGGGTTAGGGCTGAACCTCCTGCTCGCCACCATCACTTTCGTGATGCTGTTCGTAGCCGCGCCGAGACTGAGCATCTGGCTGCTCGACAATCCTGACGGTGCCATCTTATTCCGGCTTGTGATTCTGCGTGACTTTTTTGCGACAACTGGCGGCACCACCACTTCCGTGCTCAGGGTACTGGACAGATTCAGGTGGCTGTCGATATTCAACGCGTTCTCATCGATAGCCACCTTTGCGCTCGTCAGCACCGCATTGCTCGCGGGCTGGCAAGTGGCCGGATACCTGGCTGCCATGATGGTGGTCTCAGCGGGGCAATCTATCACTTTATATCTGGCCTGCCAACACGAGCTGCGCGCCCGCTTCCACGGAAACTGGTGGCAGGCCGACCTGCGCGCGCTGCGCCAGCATGGGCACGAAATCAGAGTAATGTTGCTGAGTCTAAAACTGGACGGACTTCGAAAGATCGCCACCGACCAGGCGGATGTGGTCATCCTGGGTGTGTTTGCGGACATCCACAGCGTGGGTCTCTACAAAATGGCCAAGCAACTTGCAAGTTATCTCAGTCGCCTCAGTAACCCCATTTACGCGGCGCTCTACCCGGAAATAGCGCGCCTGTACCATGACGCCGGTTTTGACCGCCTGTCACGATTCATCCGCCAGTTAACGCGCGGGCTTGTCACCGGGGTGGGCGCATCGGTGCTGCTGATAGTTTTACTGGCCGGGCCACTTGTACCAATTATGTTTGGCGCGGAATACACTCCAGCCTTGTCTCTCTTCTACGTTATGATGCTGATGCATGTGTGGTTGGGTTTGATATGGGCACCGGGCTTATTACTGACTCTGGGCAAAACCCGCCAGCTTACGGCCATCAATCTCGCCAGTGCGCTGATTCTGGTTTCGTTATTATTTATTCTCGCTCCGACCTGGGGCGCCACCGGGGCCACCATCGCGCTGGTTGCGAACTACTGGGCGTGGACTGCGCTGATACTGTGGTACCTCGGGCGGCTGCCCGATCTCCGTTTATGGGCGCGGAGAAAACTATCGGCATTGAGCTGAAATGTGTGGAATCGTCGGAACAATTAACTGGTATCCATCGCCAAACATCGAAGATATAACCCGCGCGACAAACGCCATCGCTCATCGCGGACCGGACGATGCCGGCTATTGGATCGATACCAATGTCGCTCTTGGATTCCGGCGCCTCTCCATCATTGACCTCTCTGTTGCCGGCAGACAGCCCATGCCGAATGAAGATAAAACGCTGCGGTTGGTCTTCAACGGTGAAATCTATAACTACCTTGCGCAACGAAAAGCACTCATACAACGCGGACACGTCTTTCGCTCCCACACTGATTCCGAGTGCGTTTTGCACGGATACGAAGAATGGGGCGGGCGCATTGTTGAGCAACTGCGCGGCATGTTTGCCTTTGCGCTATGGGACCAGCGCAACCGCACCCTTACTTTGGCGCGTGACCGTCTCGGTATCAAGCCACTTTATTATTATTGGGACGGTCGCCGCTTTGCCTTTGCCTCTGAAATCAAAGCGCTTATCACTCTCCCTCAGATTGACCTCATCACTGACGACTCGGCACTCTGGGACTATCTGACCTATTTGTATATCCCTTGTCCAAAAACTATCTATGAACACATCCGTCAGGTGCCGCCGGGCTTCACCGTTACCTATCAAGCAGGAGAACAGCCCCAACTGGCGCAATACTGGGACATTCACGACTGGGGCGCACCTGTCCAATGCACCGATTACAGCACCCTTCCCGAATGGTCAACTGCCGTGAAAGCAGTCCACAACAAGTTGTGCGAAGCCGTAGAAATGCACCTGCTCGCGGACGTTCCGGTAGGCCTGTTGCTGTCGGGAGGTCTAGATTCTAGCACTGTGGCAGCGCTGGCCACGGCTGCCGCGCCTACACCACTGAAAACTTTCTCTATCGGCTTTGATGTGGATGAGCACACCGAGCTGCCCTACGCCCGCAAGGTGGCATCCCACTTCCGAACTGAGCACTTCGACCGCATTTGCAGCAGTGGCTCGTTGGAAGAATCACTGCAACGCATGTTGGAATTATATGATCAACCCTTCGCCGACTCGTCCGGAATCCCCACGCTAGCCGTGTCTGAATTAGCTGCAACGCAGGTTAAGGTTGTACTCTCCGGAGATGGCGGCGATGAAGTATTTGCCGGATACAAATGGCACCGCGCTTATCTGGCACGGCCAGATCCTAGTAGAATCCAACAGTGGGTCTACAAATCTATATTGATGCCCGCATTGCAAGGAATCGCATCTTGGCCAAAAGTGACCGGTTTGATCGGTCGTTACCGATTGGATGTGCACGGCGAAACAAGCGCGGATCGTTATGGCGCACTGCTCTCCCGCGTCAAACGTTTCCAAAAACCCCGGCTGCTCCCGGAACTCGCGCGCGCCTTCCATGATTATGACGATTACTGGCACTACCGAAAATACTGGCGTGAGGAGCTAGATCCAATCTCACGCATTCAATACGTTGATCTCAAAACCTATTTACCGGACGACATTCTCACCAAAGTGGACCGCGCCAGCATGGCTACCTCGCTCGAAGTGCGCCCTCCGCTGCTGGACCACGAGTTGGTAGAATTAGTGGCGAAGTTGCCACCTGAATTCCGTTTTGGCAAACGCGTCCTTCGCGCGGCTATTGCACAACAGCTGCCAGCGGAGATAATATCACGCCCGAAAAAAGGGTTCTCCGCGCCTATGTTACACTGGTTGCAGCCGGTCAGGCGCAATGGCACACGACTAGGCGGATTGGCGCGCTGGTCAATGGAACTACTCGACGCGTGGGAACGCGGCTGATTTGCGCCTGCTCTTCATCACCACTCAGCCATTCCCGGCCCAAAAAGCTAGCACTGTGCAGGTAATGCAAATGTGCGCTGCCTTCGCGTCCAATGGGATTGCGGTAAAATTGGTTGCGTCCACACCGGAGGCCGGCTGCCTCACAGTAGCTGAGTTACAACAGTATTATGATGTGCCCCATAACTTCGAGATAGAGCAATTTGCGTTGCCCAGTGGCTTGCGGGCATCAGATCGGTTTCAGTTACAAACTCTCTGGAAAGAGCAAGGAAAGGTCAACTTATGTTACACGCGCGGCCGCGATGTAACTGCCCCGCTGTTGGCTCTGGCGCTAGGTATACCCGCAATTGTGGAAACACACACACCGCCTGCCTCAGCTCGGGAACGCTGGATTCTTCGCCTGATTCAGGCACACCCACGCGGGCAATTAGTCGTACTCACCGAGAGTTTGCGGTCACATTATGTACACTCGCTCCGCTTTCGGCCGGACCGCCTGACAATCGCGCCCGATGGCGTGGATCTGCGCCGTTTTGAGCCGCCAATCAACACTAACGAGGCCCGCCGCCACCTGGGCTTAGACAAGGGAAAGTGGATTATCTATGTTGGGGGACTATATAAAGGCCGGGGTCTGAATACACTCTTCCGCGCTACAGCAGACTTACCGCTGAAAAAATTAATTGTGGGCGGCCGCGACGCTGTCGAAATCGGCAAATGGCAGTGCCGCGCCCAAGAGCTAGGCGCGCACGAAATTCATTTCTCTGGCTACCAGCCACCCGCACGAGTACCGCTCTACCTCGCTGCGGCTGATATACTTGTAATGCCGTATAACACCCGTGTGTTTACCGGGAATGGGCAAGAAATTGCTAATTGGACATCTCCGCTGAAGATGTTTGAATACATGGCCGCGGCGCGCCCGATCGTGGCCACTGACTTGCCCATGGTTCGTGGGGTGCTAAAAGACGAACACAACGCTCTGCTTGTGCCACCGGGCGACGCGAATGCCCTGCGGGCTGCCCTGCAGCGCCTGGCTGCCAGCCATGAGTTGGGCGAAAGGTTGGCCACCGAGGCTCACTCCGATGTGGCTCAACACACCTGGAAAGCCCGCGCCCGGCACATACTTGCCAACGTGGGAGTGAATTGAAGCTATGAACATACTAATTGCCGGCGGTCTGGGTGCAATCGGCGCCCCGCTGGGTGCAGAGTTGCGCCAGCGCGGGCACACCGTATGGGTGTGCGACTTGCCCCACGCCCTCGGCCCCAATTATTTGCGATGCGATGTGGCCGACTTTCGACAGATCCAACGGGTCATGGACACGGTCGAACCCGAATTCGTTTACCATCTGGCAGCTGAGTTTGGGCGCGTCAACGGCGAGGATCATTACGAGAAAGTCTGGCGCACCAACGCTATCGGTACGAAGAACTTGCTGCGCTTTCAGGAGCAGCGCAAGTTTCGCATGTGTTTCAGCAGCAGCTCGGAAGTGTATGGCGATTGGGACGATTCTATGTCGGAAGATGTGCCCGAGCGGCATCCAATCCGGCAGTTGAATGATTATGCCATTTCAAAGTGGGCCAACGAGATGCAAATTGTTAATTCGGCCGCCCGGTTCGGTACCGAGACGGTGCGGGTGCGCCTGTTCAACACATATGGCCCCGGTGAGCACTACTCTGAGTACCGCAGTGTTATCTGCCAGTTCGTTTACCGCGCGCTGCACGACCTGCCCTACACCGTTTACCTTGACCACCACCGCACTTCGTCGTACATCAGTGACACGGTGCACACTCTAGCCAACATTGCTGACCCGCAGCGCTTCAAGCCGGGCGAGGTCTACAACATCGCCGGCAGCGAATACCACGACATCAAGACCGTGTCAGACGCGATTCTCGCGCAGCTCGAAAAAGATGACCGCCTAGTGAAATATGAGCACCGAGAGGACCACAACACGCGCGACAAAAAGGGCGACCTGCGCAAAGCACAGCGCGAGT
>CAJWGI010000013.1 GCA_913031335.1 uncultured Anaerolineales bacterium
CACTATCTCCACGCCATGAGAAATCCCGTGCGCCCCGAGATAGCTGACCACAAAGCGGCCGGTGAGACCGTGTTCACTACGCACCGCATTCTCTCTTTCGCCAGGAAGAAAGAAATCCACACGAACGCCGTTGGGAATAGTGACCACCTTCCGGGCAGGCAGCCCGCGTTCTACCAGCACACGCCGAAAAGATTCAGTCACTGTGACCACGCGCGCCGCCCGCCGATAGAGGAACATCTCCCAGTATTCCAGAAACTTTATCAGGAGCGGATTGGTGAGCACCCCCAAATCAACGAACACAGCCGGCCACAAGTCACGCACCTCGAAGATGAATGGAATGCGACGAAGGCGGCTGATGAGCAGCGCCGAGAAAACCGAAAAGAACGCCGGCGAGCTGACGATGAGCACATCCGCGCGGCCAGCACGCGGAAGGCCGAGCAGCACTGCGCTAAGCATAAAACTTAGGTGACTGAGCGTTTTCTTGGCAAAGCCCTGATTTGGGGTCGCGTAAAGCCAGTTCCGCAGCACCATGATTCCGTCCATGTGTTCGCGCGCGAGCAAGCGACCGCGGTACTTGTCGGGAACGATGCCGGTGGGATGATTCGGCATCCCCGTCAGCACGGTGACGTTGTGCCCGGCCCGCACCCAGGCACGGGATAGCTCGGACACGCGGGCGGCCGGTGCAGCCGGTTCCGGAACGAAATACTGGCAGAGATAGAGGATATTCACGGGAAGTTGGCTTTCGGCGCCCGGGCACGCGCAGCGCCGCGGAGATTGACAATCGCCCTTTGGCTCGGTAGACTGTCCTTCATGCCAGCCCGCATGCGGCCTGTTGCACGGGGACGCTCCGCTCGTCTGAACTCTGCTCTTGCCCTTCTGCTCCTATCCCAGGCCGCACTCGGAATGTTGCGCATCCAGATTGTACCACTCGGCTCCAATGTTGACGAAATCATTCACTTCGCCCACGCGAAGCTGGTGGCGGCCGCCTGTCTGCGCGATTCGGTCGGCTTATCCTGGTCGCTCCACCGGGACGACAGTGAGCGCGGCGAAGATGTCACCACCTGGATCGCATTTAGCGAGTACGATCTCCTCAAGATAGACCCCGGCAGCCCGGAGAATGGTCCCTGCGATCTGTTGTTTGACCGACGCAGGTTATTGAATTCTGCTTATTACCTTTGGGCCGGCCTCCCGATGGCGGTGTTCAATAATCTCTCTGACCGTGCCACAATCAACATGGGCAGAGCCGCCACCCTGCTGCTCGGGCTGGCAACAACCGCAATGGCTTATAGCACAGCGCGCAGGTTGTTCCCGGGGCGCTCCGGGCTGCCAATTAGCGTCGCCAGCCTCATGGCACTCAACCAGCATCTCGGAGATGTCACCACCGGTATCAACAGCGACGCCGGCGCAGTATTTGCCGTCTCGTTGCTGTTCTGGACTCTGGCTGAAACAAGGGGTTTAAGAGTGACCGCCGGGCGCGGGTTGGCGATGCTGGCAGCGTTGCTGCTGTGTCTGTTCGTCAAGTCAACGGCGTGGATTGGGCTGCCGGTGGCCGCGCTGTGGCTTTGGGTCAATCTGCCGTCTGCGGGTCGCCGCTGGGCTCTTTTCGGCGTGGTCGTCGCCGGAATCTCCCTCGCAGGCATATTCCTGCCGGTGAGTTGGGATGTTCCCGCGCACTGGTTCGTGCGGGACGCCGGAGAAACCGAGCAATGCCAGGGCGGCAGTTGTGTGCGTTTCAATCCTGCCAAAGTGCAACAGAAAGATGCTCCCGTCGGTGAAAGCGCACTGCTGGTGGCATCCGGCGAGTCGCCCTCAGGACTGGTACAACACCTCCCGGAATCCAGCCTCGCCAAGCTCCGCGGAAAGACCGTTACAGTGGGCGGCTGGATTCACGCGCCATCCGGCGGAGAAATTAAGTTCCCCAACTTCGCGACAAGTTCCGGTGGCTTCAGCGAAATCACTGTCGGTAACGGTGAATGGCAGTTCCGCGCGGTGGTTGTCCAAGTGCCATCGCAGGCGACCCATTTAGCCGTTACCCTTCCCGCGGCCCACGGGACCGGCGCGCCAACGCTGTACGACGGCCTAGTTCTGGTGAGCGGGGAATACCCCACAGATGTACCTCCATCTTTTTCCTCCCCGGACGCCCAAACGGGCGAATGGGGCCGTGCCGGCGAATTCTCCAACCTGATGCGCAATGCGTCCGCGGAGACAATGTGGCCGCGGGTGGAGGTCAGACACCTTTTCGGGCTTTCCACCAATCGTCCCTTGTGGTCGTTGCTCTCGTGGCAGCGCACGTCAAGGGTCTGGTTGCGCGAGTTGCCGGGCTGGCTGTTCACGATGTACTGGTCGGGGTTCGGGGGCACGCAGCCGGGGCTGAGCCGCTGGCAACTCTGGCCCTTCCTCGGCATGACCTTGCTGGCCGGATTCGGGATGCTGCGCGGGCTTTTCCTGCTGCGCCTTCCCTGGCGGCCGAAGGTGCGCTTCAGCGCAGAGGCGCTGCGCACAGCGTGGCTGCTGGTCGCCAGCGCAGGCATGATATGGTTGATGGTGATTCTGCGCGCCGATATCTACCCGCACCGCGCACTGATGTTCACCTTTGCCGGCACCCGCTACGGGCTGCCAGCCATGCTGCCCGGAAGCATTCTGTTCACGTTGGGTTGGATGCAGCTACTGCCTACGCGCCTTCATCGCGCCACAGTCGCCGGGCTGGCGCTGCTGCTGTTTCTGGTGAGCGTTCACATCCTGATTAGAGTGCAGATTCGGTTTTATGAATGCCCGCTGAGTCCGGCAACATTATGCCTGAGCACCATCTGGTGAGATGAGGCCTTCGGCCGGCACACCCTCAATCCACAATTCGTGCCAGAGCACGAAGTTGAGCAAATACCACACCAGCTCATCCTGAGAATGCACAAGTTTCGCCACTACCGGCCAGCGCAGATATTCAGTGCGCGCACAGAAAGCCTGCAACTTGCGCTCGGCAAGCGGGCCGAGAGCCTCGGCGAGCCACTGCCGCACCGGCACGCGAAAACCTTGCTTCCGCCGGTCGATTATTTCGGCGGGTATGAGCCCACGCACCGCCTGCTTGAGAAGCTGCTTCGGGCGCATGTGGGGTAGTTTTTGCCGCTGCGGAATCCCCATCACCAGCTCGACAAACTCATGGTCCAGAAACGGAACACGCGCCTCCACCGAGGTGGCCATGGACATCTTGTCCACGCGCATGAGCAGTAGTTCAGGCAGCCGCATGTGGAGGTCTAAGTAGCTCATCCACGAGAGATGATCAGGCCGCGGGCAGCGCTCGTCGAAGCGCCGCCGCTGCTGCTGCACGGGCTGGTGAGAGCTCAACCCGCGCACGCCCCGCAGAAAGGAATCTGTCAGCAACATGCGCTTGCTGCCCTCGCCAAAGGCTATAGCACCGCCCCAGAACAGTTCCTCGCCCGCGGCTCCACGGCGGAGGTATTCCCGGCGCAAGTCATCCAGCAGCGGCGTCGCGGCTGCCAGCGTTAGCCGCCGCGCCCAGCCGGGCAGCGCCGCGAAAGCAGGCCACGCGCCCCGGCGCAGGCGCAACGCGGTCAGCCAGTGCCGGTATCCGCCGAAGAGCTCATCCGCGCCCTCCCCTACTTGCACCACTGTGGTGCCGTTTTCTTTCGCCAGTTTGCAGACATAATGCACCGGCACGCAAACCGGATCGGCTATAGGTTCATCCTGATGATAAATCAGGTCGGGCAGGAAATTGGTCAGGTCCTCACGACCGATGAGAATCTCATGATGGTCAGCGCCAAAGCGGTCGGCCACTTTGCGGGCATAATGCAGCTCGTTGAACTCTTCCACCGCAGCGCCCTTGTATCCGATCGAATAGGTCTGCACCGGCCGATCCATCTGCGTGGCCATCAGCGCCACGTTAATACTGGAATCGATGCCGCCTGAGAGCAACACCCCAAAGGGCACATCGGAGACCATGCGCAACCGGACACTCTCGCGCAGCCCGGCCTGAACGCGCTCCGCCTGCTCGGCAGCGCCGGGATTCTCGTCCGGCTGCGCAGAAGTGAACACGTCCCAGTATTCTTCCACCCTGATTTCACCCTCCGCGTTCACCACCGCGCGATGACCCGGCGGCAATTTCAGGATGCCTTTGAAGAGAGTTTGCGGCGCGGGCGCGGTCAGGAATGTAAGGAAATGATAGAAGGCCTCGTCGTCCACGGCCCGCGCCAGCCGGGGGTGGGCCAGCAGGCACTTTATCTCCGAGGCAAAAAGAAACGCGTCCGGCGCGAATGCATAATAGAGCGGCTTCACACCCAATCGGTCGCGCGCCAGAAACAGGCGTCGTTGGCGCTCGTCCCAGATGGCGAGGGCGAACACGCCGCGCATGCGCTGCACGCATTCCACGCCATACTGCTCATAAAGATGGACGACCACTTCGGTATCAGAGTGCGACCGGAAACTGTGTCCGCGCGCCTGCAGCTCGGCGCGGAGTTCGGCAAAATTGTAGGTCTCGCCATTGTAGGCAATCCAAATTGTGCCGTCCTCATTGCCGAGTGGTTGCCGCCCGGCCGCCGAAAGGTCGATGATGGCGAGTCGTCGGTTTGCCAGGCCGACCCGACCATCGCGTGATATGTAGCTGCCCGCATCGTCCGGGCCACGATGACGAATCAAATCGCTCATGCGCTCGAGTAGCTCGCCGGAGACCGGCTGCCCGCCCGGCAATTGCAGCAGCCCGCAGATTCCACACATGTTTCAGCGCCCCGCCGCGCAGGTTTTATAGACCTTCAACCAGTTCTCCGCAATGCTGTCCCAACCGAAATGGTCGAGTACATATTGGCGTCCATAACCGGCCCGGCGATGCACGTCCCGAGGGCGGCCGAGAATGCGGATGATTTCGTTTTTCAGGCCACCGACGTCACCGTAGGTCACAATCGAGCCGAGATCGTTCTGGCGCACGAAATCGGCTAACCCACAGCGGTCAGTGGCGATAATGGGCGTCCCGCAGGCGAGCGACTCCAGCAGGGTGATGGCGAACATTTCATATGCGGAGGGCAGCACATACACGCTGGCTGCCTGATAGGCCTGCAGCTTGTCGTCCCCATCCAGATAGCCGGTGAAGCGCACCTGACCCTCTATTCCCAGTACCTGCACCTGGCGCTTGACTTCCGGCAGGTAACCATCGTCCGGGCCAACAATGACCAGCACTGTCTGCGGTGATGCCCGGCACAGCAGCTCGAAACTCGAAACCAGAAAATCAACTCCTTTGATTTTGTTCACGCGCGCCAAAAAAAGCACGATGGGCACGCCCTCCGGGATGTCAAAGCGCGCACGGAAACCGTCGGCTGGCGGAAGCGACCGATATTGCTCCAGATCCACACCGTTAGGCAAAATGGCGACTCGCTCCGGCTCCACGCCCAGCTCGATGAACTGTTCCCGTTCCATCTCGTTGAGCGCGTGCAAGCGCGCCGCGTTGCGCAGAATACGCTGTCCAACGGACTGATCGTACAGAATCTTGAGCGCGTGTCGCCCCATGATGCGCGGCAGACCGCCCTGCGCGGTGAGCACGAAAGGCACGTCCAACTTTTCCATCCGCGGCAGCGCGACCGCATTCTGATAAGAACGAAACTCGTGCAGATGGGCAACATCCGCCCGGCGCAGGGCTGCGTGCAGCCGACGACCAAAACCGAGCGGAAAGAAGGCCCGTTTCCAAGCGAGATGGTTGCTCAGGTTTCGCACGCGATGGATTTCCACACCGTCCACCACCTCAAACGACAGCAGCGCGCGCGAATGGGCGTCCAGCGCATCGGTGGTGTAGACCACCACCTGCTGCTGCTTGCGCACCAGTGCGCGCGCCAATTCCCAGGCCGCGCGGCAGGTGCCGCCGTACGCCCAGGCGGGGTAGAAATAGGGGATGATGTGCAGGATGCGCATAGGATTACGCGGAAAGTTTACTCCGACCCGAAACTTGAATCCTTCAGTTGCCAGATCTGCGCACCGTCAAAATCAGCCACCAGCACCAAATACTCTGCATCACTGAAGCGGGAGAGCTGCAGCAGCCGCTCCGGTTCGCGCCAGCGGAACTGCGTGGGGCGCACCTCGGGCCGGTTGAGCCACTGCGGCACCACCACATAGTCTATCCCGTGCTCGTGCATCAATGCATGAGCACCCTCTGAAGCGGGGTCGAGGAATGCAGGAGCCATGGTCTGCTGGCGCTGCCGCAGCCCGCCCGCGCCGATATAGAAAAGCTGGTCGCGGACATAAACTGCCCCCCGCTCCGCAATCACCGGCGCCCATTGACCCTCATAGCGGCCGGGGTAGTTTAGCACCTTTGCGCTCGTGGGCGAATTGGCGCGCAACCAGCGATAGGCATCCACATCCGCGGGCGAAGCCACCGCGCCGGTAATGGGCGGCGCCACCGATTTGCTCCACGCTACAATCGGTCGGGCAAAGGCCACACCGAAAAAGCAGCCGGCCAGCCCCAGCGCAAGCCCGCCGGTAAGCCATGCCTGCCAGCGCACACGCGCGTCCATCCACTCGCCGAGCGGCCGCAGACCGCAAGCCGCCAGCAAAGAGAGGGGGACAATGGTAGCATGCCAGGCAACCCCGAGCGGGTACATGATCTGGAGTGGATCGAGCGCGCTGCGCCGTGAGAGCGCATCGAGGTTTCCCAGGCTGGAGATTTCCACAATCGGCAGCAGCCAGGTGAGCGACCAGACGTCCAACCAGTGCCGCCGACGCGCAGCCCACCACACTCCGAACAGAGCCGCCAGCGGCACCCATCCGCCGTTGATGGAAAACAGCCAGAAAATGTGCTGCATCTGCGGGAACTGGCGCTCATGCACATCAATTTGCCCCAACAGCGGAAACGTGTGTAGCAGCCATGGGAGGCTGAACAACACGCCGAGAGCGGGTATTGTCACTGTCAGCCGCAGGTACAGCGAGAGGCTCAGCCGAGGGCGCACGAAAAAAGCGCTCACGTAGAAAAGGATGTACACCAGCAGCAGGTGCAGGAGGCTGTCCGGATGGCCTAGCAGCACCGCGGACAGGCACATTCCGGCTAGCAGAGAATCTCTGCGCGCACCGTTTGTTAACGCTTTCCCAAGTGTCCATAGGAAAGTCGTCGTCAGCCACAGACCGAGCAGATTCGTATAAGCCGAATCCATCAAGGTGGTGAAGAGCGCCCCCCCGCCCGCCGCCGCTACCATCGCCCACCATCCGGTGGCGCGACCGCCCAACCGCCGGCCCAGCGCGCCGATGCCGGCAATAACGCCAAGGCTCAATAGGTGTGAAAAACCGAGCATCACCGTGTGGATGCCCGTGCCGGTCATATCAGCCAGCTGTGCGCCAAAAAGAAAATAAGCGGGGGAGTAATACCAGCCCACCTGCGAGAAAAACGGGGCAAGCGTGCTAATCGAGCCGCTCGCGCGCGCTGTGGCGATGAGAAGGCCGAAGCCCTGCGCATCGGTGTCGAACGGCACCGGAATAAGAAAGGCGGGCGCAAGATACACCACTGCGATGAGCACCAGCAGCAGCCATTGCCAACGCTTCAACCGTGGCCACCAGCGGGCGGGGAGAGCGGAGCCGCCAGCGCGCAGTGCCAGCAGCAGGCCCGCATCCAGCGCCAGCGTCAACCCCATCTGCAGGGTAAATGAATAACCGGCCACGCTGGCCGCCGCCGAGAAAATCACCACCAGCGCGGCCACACCCAGCCCAAGGGACGGAATCAGCCCGAAACCGCGTGCGCGCAGGTTAAGATGAATGAGCACACCCGGTAACCCGAAGAGCGCGCAGGCCGTCAGCATCACCGCCAGCACCAACATGACCGTGCGATTATAGCACTCTGGCCGGTTTGACAACCCCGGCGCTTGTCGCTACGATTGCCGCCGTGCTCATAGTGGATGCCCATGAGGACATCGCCTGGAACGCGCTCACGTTTGGCCGCGATTACACCACCTCGGCGCGGCAGATTCGCGCAGCCGAAGCCGGAAGCGAGACACCCACTCAAAACGGCATGGCATGCCTGGGTCGCGCGGAATGGCTCAGCGGGCGCGTGGGCGTGATTATCGCGACTCTATTTGTCTCCCCGCAGCGCCGCCGACTGGGCACCTGGGACCAATTGTGTTATCGCGACGCCGCTGAGGCCCATCGGCTGGCGCACGCGCAGCTGGATCATTACCTCCGGATGGAAGAGGAACATCCCGCATTTCGCGTCATTCGCAATCGCGCCGACCTAGATGCGGTGACCGGCAGTTGGGAGGCGCAGCCACCGACACAGCGCCGTATCGGGCTGGTGCTTTTGATGGAGGGAGCGGACCCCATCCGCGCGCCGAACGAGGTGCAACACTGGCACGAGCGCGGAGTACGGCTTATCGGCCCGGCCTGGGCGCGCACGCGCTACTGCGGCGGCACCGGCGACCCAGGCGCGCTCACCCGCGCCGGCGAAGCGCTGCTGGAACACATGGCCGCACATGGCATCATTCTTGATGTTAGCCACATGTCGGAGCGCAGTTTCGAGCAGGCGCTCGAGCGCTACGATGGCGTTATCATCGCATCGCATGCAAACCCACGCTGCGCCGCAGATTTGAGCACGCCGGAGCGGGCGCTAAGCGATGACCAGATCCGAAAACTGGCAGCGCGAGACGGGGTGATTGGAGTGATACCCTATAATAGATTCCTGAAAACGGGCTGGCGGCCGGCCGAGGGTAAGCAGGCCGTCAGCGTGAAGCGCGTGGCAGAGATAATGGACTATATTTGCCAACTCACCGGAAGCAGTAGGCACGTCGGCATCGGCTCGGATTTCGACGGCGGCTTCGGCGCGGATGCTATTCCCACCCCAATGGACAGCGTGGCAGATCTACACATGATTGGCGCTGCGCTCGGCCAACTTGGTTACGGCTCCGGGCAGGTGAAGCAACTGCTGTCGGGAAACTGGCTGGCAGCATTGCATCGGGGGCTGCCCGAATGAGCGAACACGGCAGTGCCCCTGAGGGGCTCAGCCAACTCGCGCGCGCGGGCGTGGCCGGGGTGGTTTTTGGGTTCACCATGTTTCTGATAGGCATGTTCCCGGTCATCGTCAACCTGGATTTGAACCCCGGTGTCGGCATCCTGCAGTTGATTGTGATTCTGTTCGGCATCGGGGTGATGACGCTCGGCGGGTACATCTACGCTTACGCCACGCGCCATCGCGCGATGCCACACCGGCTGCGTGAGAAAATCGGGCTGCGGCTTTTGGCCACGGGCTATGTAATCTGCGCAGTCTCCGGGCTGGCGGACGTGCTCGGCATCGGCAGCCACAATATCCCGAGCAGGCTGCCCTATTTCGGTTTGTGGCAATCAATCGGGCTGATTTCGGGGTTGCTGCTGATAGCCATCGGGGTGCTGCTTTATGCCCAGCGCTACAGTCCCGCCCCGCAGGACGAGCATAGCCCCTCCATTGACCCCCCTGATTCGGAATGATAGAATCATCTTGCCCGGGCCGCTAGCTCAATTGGCAGAGCAGGGGCCTTTTAAGCCCTTGGTTACAGGTTCGAGTCCTGTGCGGCTCATTCCCCAGATTTGTTGTGAAATCAACGACAATTCTGGCGTATACCCCCACTAATGGGTGAAAAACACCCTGTATATCGACCGTGCCCTCCACTTGCAATATTGCGTGGAATCGGTTACTTGATAAGCCCTTGGTGTCTATAACCACCTCCCTATAGATAGACAACAAAACAGCCCTTCGCTGCTCCGACAGCGTTTGGGTCAGGGTCGTGTGGGTGTCCCAATCACCTGCACGACCCGTTGTTTTGTTGTAAACGTATATTCATATCATACCCTAGGTTGGCGTAGGCTGGTAGTGGGACGATAGACGTGAGCGCGCAGGAAAATAGAGAATTCGACCCAAAAACTTTGAGTCCCACGCAAAGCTCTTGTTACGGAGGATTATGGCTAATGTGGTGCTGTTTTTGATGGGAATAATCCTGTCAGGCTTCATCACTTCATCCATACCATTCATGATGCCACCGCCTTCCCTCAGTGGATGGCTCGCGGGAATTGGGCAATTCATTTTCTCGCTGTACTGCGCGCACCGATGGGGCTGGCGAAACAAGAGGTTCATCAGTAAATAGCCAAGACATACAAACTTTGGCGGAATTTGAACTGCACAATAATTGCTACTACATAGGTTTGGTCGTGGGGGAGTGAAGCGAGGGGGGCATTGATGGTCAAGCTCCCACGATAGGACTTGGGCCGACGGTTAAATAGCAGACGCGAGCAAGGAGGGGGCTCGCGCCTGACTAAAGTAGACTACATGTATGTCTATCCAAAGCATACCCCGTTCCGAACACGCGAGCTTGACGGGCAACCAACGGCAACCTGACGTCCCGCCGATGTTCGGTTTACAGTGGAATGGGTCGCCATCTCCGAACTGAAAAAATAAAAGCCATTACGTAGACCAATATCGCAATGACGTACAGTCCTCGAAATCCGAAATACAGGGAGTTGTATTCGAGGATACCGCCAAGCATGGCACCGAGTAGATTAGATGACATTACAACAATGATCGAATTTGCGCGTTTCAACTCTAGTGAGAAAGCAAGTCCAGAGAAGAAAAGGGGTGCAGCTAGAACCACAGTGGCGAGTGGCAACGAGTTTTTCAAGTTGCCCGAAGCCGCAATTGCTGGCAAGTAAATGGTGCCTAGAGCTAGGGACGATAATAGCAATATATAAATGAGCCCCAAATCGTGTGTCTTCAACCTTATGGCAAGTAGATTGGCCAAGAACGCCATTAGGAGAATACTGGCAATGACTACGCTAATCACTTGCCATCGGTTGCCGAGAACCAGACCCAGTTCTGTGATGTTCTTGGCTTCTACCAGCAAGAACCCAACTCCAAGAAAGAAACTAGGAGCACTTATAAGGCGAGCCCCCTTGTCTACGGTTTGGTTAGCAATCACTATAGCTACGACGAATAACATGGACAACAGAATAGCGTATCCAATTGGATATGTGCGCTTATTGATGTACAGAAATGGCCAATCATCCGTCGATGGATCAACCCCTAAGTTGCCGTTGTTAAACTGATCAGTAATTTCAACAAAGGAATCCTCAACGCGGAGAGATAGGTGCTTATCACTGTTGCCGCTCACAAGGGTTACTAGCCAAGAATTTCCGGCGTGTCTGAAAACTTTAGGCTCCTTTCCATCAAATGCTTCCTTCAGCATCACGAAAAGCTTCTTACCCTGCTCTGGCGAAGTCAAAGCAAAAATTACCACGATCAACCCATCATCACTTAGCAGGCCTCGTGCCTCTCGGTATCCTTCAATGGTGTGGACGAAGCTGTCGAGCCGTACAGAAGACAATGCGCTGGCCGATGTGTGTGCATCCAAGCCTCCGTAGACAATAAGGTCGTAATTCTGGTTTGAACGGCGAATGAAAGACCGGGCGTCATCAAGAATGGCATTAACATTGGGTGCTGAATAGGGTTCATCAGGGTGGAATTGCTTTCCTAGCCCCAGAATTGCTGGGTCAATCTCAACAGCATCAACGTGAGAAGCGTTATTCAAGAGAGCAGCTGAGGTGTCGTTACCGGTTCCAGCGCCCACTATGAGAACACGCTTTGGATTATGAACGAACTGATATGGAAACGTGTATTGCTCACCTTGCGTGCCATCGGGGCCGTCATACAAGTGACGATCCTTCTGCTGGCTGTATATTTGTTGAAACCAGGCGTTGTTCACCTTCAAACTAAGGTTTTTACGATTAAAGCTGATCAGCTGGTATGGGGAGTGAATTTCGGTTGTTTCCGGCAGCGGCCGTTGAATAGCAATGATGGCTAGTAGAGCCAGCACTGCTGAAAGCCAGAATGCTCCTCGGTGGTGGCGTGAAAACCATAGAAGTGCCAAGGTAGGGAAGAGAAGCCATACGGCCGGCGGAGCCCAAAAAAATGAAAGCGAAGTGAATGCCGAGATTCCTAACAGGCTTCCGACAAGGTTGTAACCGTAGGCCTGCAGTCGGGGGAGTTTCGACATGAAGTACGATGGTAGTTGTCCCAGTGGTATGAATGTGATCGTGGTAAGAGTGAAAGTCAGTAGAATGACACCGTAAGCCACAAGGCTGTGCTGCCATGAGCCGAAATAAAGTCCCTGTCCGGCACGGGCGGCAATTGGATTTTGTACAAGTTCCTGAAACCGACTATTTCTGAGCAGCTCCATGACAAGAAACTGAACACTGAACATTGGTATCACTGCGGTCAATAGCATCGGCTTTCCGTAGCTAATTGCATAACCGAGACCAAGCCCTAAGAAGCAGGCGAACATTGAAACGTTTTTGAAAACAGCGAACAGATGAAAGGCGGTTGCATGCCAGCGAATGATCATTAGCTCGCAATATAGGCCTATCGCACTGAAGACGATTACGTAGAGGCCAATACGAGGTATGCGTATAGATTCCCAATGCTGTATAAGCAACTCGGAGTGTTGCACC
>CAJWGI010000014.1 GCA_913031335.1 uncultured Anaerolineales bacterium
AGCGCAAAGAACGCATCGAGGTGCGCAATGCGGGTGATGCCGCCATCTATGCCGCCGAACGCGCGCTGAAGGACCTTGGCGAGAAAACCGACCCGGCCGTGAAAGCAAGCGTGGATGCAGCCACCGAAACACTACGCAAGGCGCTCACCGGAGAAGATCTGGAGGCCATCCGCAATGCCACCAGTGCACTGCAGCAGGAAGTGCAGCGCGTCGGGGCAGCCGCTTACCAGCAGCAGGACGAGGCGGCGGATGAAGACGCGACCGAGGCCTTGCAGCCTGAATTAGAAGCGGATGCGGGCGGGCGGAAGCAATCTCCGGACGAGGAAGTGGTGGATGGCGAATTCACAGAAGAGTGAGGTTAACCGGGCGCGCTGAGGCAGGCCACTGACAGCCGCAGCGCAGAATGACGATCAACCACGCACGCACCATTACGAGAAATGGCAGAAAAGCGAGATTATTACGAAATTCTGGGAGTGGCACGGGACGCAGACTCCCGCGCGCTCAAGAACGGTTACCGGCGACTGGCTAAAAAGCTGCATCCCGACGTCAGCAAGGATGAGGGCGCAGAAGCGCGCTTTAAAGAAATAAATGAAGCCTATGGCGTTCTCTCCGATGCGGAGAAACGCGCCGCATATGACAGTTACGGCCACGAAGGCCTGCGCGGAATGGGCGGAATGGATTTCTCGGGCGGGTTCCCATTCGACGACATCTTCGACCAGTTTTTCGGCGGTTTCGGCGGGACACGCCGCGGCGGTCGCAGAGGCCCGCGCCGTGGGCCCGACCTGCGTTACGACCTGACAATCACGTTCGAAGAGGCGGTGCAAGGCGCGACGCGGGAGATTGAAATCACGCGCCCGGAAACATGTTCGCGCTGCAAAGGCAGCCGCGCCGAGCCCGGCACCGCGCCCTCACGCTGCAGCCAGTGCAACGGCAGCGGAGAGGTCCGTCAGGTACGCCAGACCTTCCTCGGCTCCATGGTGAACGTGAGCACTTGCCCAAACTGCCGGGGCAGCGGCGAGGCCGTCAGTTCGCCGTGTACGCAATGTCGCGGGCAAGGTCAAGAAAACACCAGTCGCAAGCTCTCGGTTAACGTCCCGGCCGGGGTGGACGATGAGACCCAAATCCGCCTCTCGGGCGAGGGCGCACCGGGGGAGCTGGGCGGGCCCAATGGCAACCTGTACGTGGTTTTGAGCGTCAAGCCGCATGCGTTCTTCCGGAGGCGGCAGACCGACATTATTATCGAGCTGGAAATCAACATCTCGCAGGCCACGCTGGGCGCAGAGGTGATGGCGCCCACTATCGACGGCGAGGAGGAATTGCGCATCCCGCCAGGCACACAGCCCGGAGACATGTTCAGGCTGCGCGGGCGCGGGGTTCCGCATGTGCGCGGCGGCAGCCGTGGCGACCAAATTGTGATTGCTGGCGTGGCCGTACCTACCGAAATGACCGCCGAACAACGCCGCCTGCTGAGCGAGCTAGGCGAGACCTTCGAGAACGGCGCAAAACCCCGCGAGCACAGACACAAAAAAGGCTTCTTCGAGCAGATGCGAGAAGTCTTCGGTCTGTGAACACCCTTGCAGCTCGGCGTCCACAACTGCGAGATATTAAAGGCCAGCGCTGGCTCGAAATATCGCTGACGGTCGACAGCGAGACGGCCGAGGCGGTGGCCGAAGCGCTCGGGCGCATCAGTCCCGCCGGGGTAGCGATAGAACCGGTCCAGCCAGTATCTGACGCGGACTTCTCCGCCGCGGAAAGCGCGCCTGCCCCGGCGCAGAGCGGAAAATTGCAGCTGCGCTCCTTCCTCGAAGTGGACGGCAATCTGGAACACTCTATCCGGCAGCTCGAGCACGCGCTCTGGCCGCTGGAAATGATAGCGCGTGAATCCAGATTGACCCCGCCCACACCGCAATACCGGCCGATCGCCGATACGGACTGGATGGCGCAGTGGAAGAGCCGCTACCGCCCGCTGCGCGTGAGCCGCCGGCTGCTGATAATCCCAACCTGGCTGCAGCCCCAGCTGGCCCCGAATGATGTACCCGTGCTCATCGATCCGGGAAAGGCCTTCGGCACCGGCGTGCACCCCTCTACCCAACTTTGTCTTGCGGCAATAGAGCAACACCTGCGCCCGGGCGAGAGCATATTGGACATTGGATGCGGCTCCGGGATTCTCGCGATTGCGGCGCTGAAGTTGGGCGCGAGACTGGCCGCCGGTTTCGACACTGACGCTGATGCAATCCGCGCCGCGCGAGCAAACGCGCACGCAAACAACATCGCCGAGCGATTGCTGCTTGCGCAGGGGTCACTTGCGACAGTCCGGCGGCGGGCCAGCCACCAACTGGTGGTGGTGAACATAATCTCCCAGACGATCATCCGGTTTCTTAGAGAGGGACTGGTGCAGACCATCGCGCCCGGCGGCGTCCTTATTCTGGCCGGCATTTTGGCGGAACAGGCGCCTGAAGTGCGCGCCGCCCTTCATGCCGGCGGGATGGCGCTGCTGGCCAGTGAAAAAGCGTCTGATGAGGGTTCCGCTGCCAGCAGTTGGGTGGCGCTAATCGCCAACGCGGAATGAAAACCCGCGCTTGACAACCGCGGATGATCGCTTTACACTACTCTGGCTCTCAGAGTGCAATGTGATGATGAAGCGTGCGTCATCACTGGTAGATAGTTTCCTGCGCATCACAATCAGCGGAAACCACACATGGATGGGCTAAACCAGATAATCCATCAGCCGGTGCGCCTGCGCATAATGGCCGCGCTGACAGGCATGGAAACGGAAACACGTGTAGAGTTCACGGCCCTGCGCGGCTTCCTCAAGGTGACTGACGGCAACCTGGGCGCGCATCTGCGCAAATTGGAAGACGCGCGTTACATCGTGCTAGAAAAGACCTTTATCGGCCGCAAACCGCGCACATATGTCGCCGTAACTTCGCTGGGGCAGCACGCTTTCGCGGAGCACGTAGCCGCGCTGGCAGCCATTCTACAATCCCGGCCAGAGTTAGGCGAGTCAGCCTGACTCGCTCACCGGCTCCGCTCAACAGAACCAGCTTTCGGTCAGCCCCGCCGGTATCGGCCGTCGTTGCGGCACATTGCGCGGCATTGGCGGTGCGAGACCTCCAAACGCGAACGCCAGTTCCTCAACCGCCGCGAATGTGCTCCGCGCCGGTTCTCCCTGCATCTCGGCCTTTTCCACCCGAGCGCTCACCTGATTGTGCAGCGCTTCCATGCGGACATCCGCGTGAGTCCACCTGTAACTGAAACTGGGCTCATCCAGTTCCCTCAGCCAAGGCGCCGGAGCATGTTGTTGCAGCAGCGCGGAGCCGGGCGGGATGAGCAGCCGCAGGCTATATTGCACCGGGTCGATGTTATCAACCAGGTCTTTTTCGCGGACGAAAGCGAGCAATTCCAGATAATCATCCAGCGTGGTCCACGGTGTGAAAGGGAGCAGCGAGGGCCGCAATGGCATCCCCGCTTTCTGCACCAGATCAAGCGCGTGCAGGATATCAGCCCGCGTGTGGCCTTTTTCCAGCGCGGCGAGCACTTTGTCGCTGAGCGATTCGATGGCTGAAACCACGAACGCACAGCCAGCCGCGGCCATTTCCGGCAGCAGCCCGGAGTGGCGCAACAGGTGCGGGATGCGCGCGGTGAAATCGAAAGTCAGCTCCGGAAACTCAGCGTGGATGGCGCGCACTACTCTCTGCGCATGGCCGGGACCGTTGAGAAAATCCGGGTCGCCAAAAGTGATGTGCCGCGCGCCGGCCTGCACCTGAGCCCGAATATCGCCCAAAACAATATCGTGCGGCACAACGAAAAAACGCCCCTGATAAACCGGCGTCACGGGGCAATGGCGACAGACGTATTTACAGCCGCGCGAGCTTTCCGTGTACCCGGCCAGGCGGAGGCCGCTATTGCTGCGCAGGCGAGCGTAATTCTCCAGCGTCGGCAAACCCTCCCTGCGCGGCGGCGCAAACGCAACGCGCTGCAGCACCGAGGCGGAAATGTGCTCACCGGTGCGTACGCCGGGCGGCGGCGCGGCCGGATCGAATTCACCCCGCATCACAGCCAGAACGAGCGCCAGCAGCGCGGGCTCAAACTCACCCGCGATGGCGCTGTCCGCGTAACCGGCGCTGAGCAAATGCTCGGCATTCAGACCAGCATAGTATCCAAAAAAGCAAACGTGCGCGCCTGCGTTGAACGCGCGCACCTGCCGCGCCGCATCGGTGCCCAGGCGCAAGGCAGTATGCATCGGTGCAGATATTGCCACCACCCGCGCCGAACCTACAGCAGCTGCGTGCTCGGTCAGGTTTTCAACCGACAGGTCAAGTGCAGCTGCATCGACCCCGTCGCGTTCAAGGAAGCCCAATGCGGAGGCAAGACTAAACGCTTGATGCCCGAGCTCATAACACGAAAGCAGCAAAACCTGTGGAAATGAGGCGCGGGCAACCATGCGGAAATTCTATCGCTAGTCGACGCTTTCGTCCGCTGGCGTCACGGTTTGCGCGGACAGAAAGGCGCGCAAAGCGGCGTTGAACTGCTCCGGCTGCTGCACGGGCGCGGCATGGAGCGCGCCGGGGATGATTACCACCTGCGCTCCCGGAATCTCAGCCAGGCGCGGTTCGCTCTGCAGCAACGAAGAATACGGTCGATCCCCCGAGACCACCAGTGCCCGACAACTGATTTCTTTCAAGCGGTTGAGCACGCTCCAACCCGGCAGCGCGCGGCTGGCGGCGGCATACGCGCGGCGGTCATTTTGCGACCAGAGCGCGGCCATCGCGCGGCGAAGCTGCGCGTTCTCCGGCTCGGGAAAAACCTTGGCGGCAATAAAAGCCGCCATCGCGCGCATCCCCAGCACCCGGGTAATGAACATGCGCAGCGCCATCTCAGAGCGCTGCCGCAATGTTCGTACCGAGACCTCAGGCGCGCTGTTCACTATGCACAGGCTTCGCACCATCTCGGGCGCATCCAGCGCCAATTGCAGCGCCACCATGCCGCCCAACGAAATACCCACGACATGCGCCGGGCGCGAATCTATTACGCGCAGCAGCGCCGCCGTGTCGGCCGCAAACTGGGCCATGCTGTACGGCCCCGCCGATTTTTCCGACTGCCCATGGCCGCGCAAGTCATAGGCAATCACGCGATAATCACTTGAGAAAGCTGGTGTCTGGAATGCCCAGTCACGTTCGCTGGAGCCAAGCCCGTGCACGAATAACAGCGTCTCCCCGCTGCCCGTGGAGCAATAATAAAGATGAATCCCGCGCACATCTACACTGGGCATATCACTCTCACGTGCTTTGCACCGGGGCAATTGTAACGCATGTTCTTTGATACAATATCAGCGTATCCCGAAATGCCCACTGCGATTAAATGGCGGCGCGCAAAATGATTCCACCGCGTGCCGCGCCCGAAGCGACCCGGCGGGGAAGCAGCTCAAAACGGCAGAGTAACCCGACTTGATGGTTGCGGCTCTCATCGTAGCGCTGCTGGTGCTGGTCAACGCGCTCTATGTGGCCGCCGAATTTGCCACGGTAAGCGCGCGGCGCACCCGCATGGACCAGATGGCCGCTGCCGGTAACCGACTAGCGCGGCAACTGCTGCCGGTGCTGCGCGATAGCCAAGCGCTTGACCGCTATGTGGCTGCCTGTCAGGTGGGCATCACGGCCACTTCGCTCCTGCTGGGCGCATACGGGCAAAACGTGCTGGCTGGTCGACTGACGCTTGTGCTGACGGGTATGGGACGCCTCGCCGCGCCAACCGCTCATTCGCTGGCAGTCACCAGCATGCTGCTACTACTGACTGGGCTGCAGATGGTACTCGGAGAGCTGCTGCCCAAATCAATTGCCATCCAGTACCCGGAAAGACTGGCACTGGCGACATTGGTGCCGCTGCGCTGGTCTTTGCGCCTCTTTCAGCCGCTCATCTGGCTGCTAAACGGAAGTGGTAATCTTCTCTTGAAGGCGATGCGCATCGACAGCGGTGACCGACACGGCGCAGCGCACACGCCGGCAGAAATCGAACTGCTGGCGGCCGACAGTCAGGAGGGCGGGCTGCTAACCCCGGGAGCGCGTCGCATGCTTCGCAATGCGTTGCGGCTGCGCGATATGACCGCTTGCGAGATTATGACCCCCCGTTCCCGATTGGTGGCTGCACCGGCGGCCAGCTCGGTCTCAGATTTACTGCGGCTGTGCAGCCGGTCGGGCTTCAGTCGCATACCAATTTTCCGGGGAAACATAGACCACATCATAGGTTTCGCGCATATCAAGGATCTGTTGCGCATGAGTGTGTGGGGTAACGAGTCAACCGCTGACATCCTGCGCACGGCGAGATTCATCCCGGAGACAATGCCCGTCGCCGCCATCTGGGAAACGCTTGCGGCTCAACGCCAGTACATCGCACCGGTGCGCGACGAGCACGGTGGCACCGCCGGCTTAATCACCTACGAAGACCTGATAGGGCAGGTATTCGGCGAACTGCAGGATGAGTTTGACGCAGAGACAGTCGCTGTTTCCACCTATCGGCGGAGGATTCATGGATAGCATCACCGCTGCGCTCAGCGCAATGGCGAGCGGCCCCATGGTGCTGCTTGTGCCGGTTCTCATCACCGCCTTATTGATCTTCGTGAATGGCGTGTTTGTAGCCGCCGAATTTGCAATCATCGGCGTGCGCCGCACCCAGATGGAACAGCTCGCCGGCGAGGGAAACGCACGCGCGCGGCGCGTGCTGGCCATTCTTGAATCACCCGCCGCGCAAGACCGCTACATCGCCACCGCGCAACTGGGCATAACTTTGGCCTCGCTCGGGCTGGGCATGTACGCCGAACCCCGCATCGCCCATTTCATCGAACCGTATTTGGGCCTGATTGCAGGCGCAGCCCCGCGCCCGGTTCTGACGCACTCGCTGGCCACAATCCTAGCGCTGGCTTTGCTCACTTATCTGCATGTTGTTTTAGGAGAAATGGCGCCCAAATCGCTCGCGCTCAGCGCGCCCCGCCGCGCCGCGCTGACGGTGATTGGCATGATGCACTGGGCGCAGAGATTGCTGGCCCTGCCCGTGACCGCGCTAAACGCTGTCGGCGCCGGGTTGCTGCACCTGCTGCGCGTGCGGGCGCCCGGGGGGCACACGCGCCTGCACTCCGCTCAGGAGCTGGTTCAAATCGTCAGCGAAAGCGCGTTGAGCGGGCTGCTGAACGATAATGAAAGAGCGTTGCTGCTGGGGGTGTTCGATTTTACGGAGCGGCGCGTGCATCAGGTGATGACTCCGCGCAATCGCTTGCAGGCCATTGCGCATGACACTGCGCTGACCGACGTGTTGAGCCATGTGACCACCAGCCGTTTCAGTCGCTTTCCAGTTTATCAGGACGATCTTGACCACGTCATCGGCATCCTGCATGTGAAGGACCTGGTCCGGCCGAAGATGCACCCGTCAGAGGATTTCGATCTACGCCTGCTGTTGCGTGCAGCGCCGCATCTGCCCGAAAACGCCCCGTTGGCCAGTCTGCTGACTGCCTTCAAGAGCGGGCAATCTCACATGGCCATCGTGCTGGATGAATACGGCGGCACCGCCGGAATCGTGACCATGGAAAATCTGGTGGAAGAGATTGTGGGCGAGGTGCGCGACGAATTCGATGTGGAGCCAGAGCCGCTGCGCAATATCGCTCCCGGCGTGCTGGAAACCGCCGGTGATTACCCGGTTGACGATTTGCTAGAACTGGTCAGCCTGGGCGCTCGCGATAAATTGCCGCCGGTGGACACAGTCAGCGGATTGCTGATGACATGGCTGGGCCGCCCGCCGCGCCCAGGCGACCGCTACGCGCATCTGGAGACCACCTTCACCGTACTCACGGTAGAGGGACTTGCCGCCGCACGGGTGCGCATCGAGTTCCCCGCGCCAAGCGGTCAATGACTCTGCACGCCACGGCATGACCGACTATTGCGCAGAAGTCACAGCAGCAGCGGATGCACTTCTATGTCGTCAGGCGAATTGACCACGCTGGCAAGCTTGTCCATTAATTCCTCGCAATGGCCGGTGGTATGGTTGGCGAAATCAAGCTCGAAGCAGCGCCCGTCATCCTCGTACACCACCATCGCGAAGTGGTCCTCGCCGGGAAAACTGCTCATCACATTAAACACCCACTTGACACGCAATTTGTAATTGCTCCGGTCTCGCGCGGGCCGGAGCGTAACCACAATGCGCTTGGCCGATTGTTCATGCCCGTAATTTTCAGGTTGCGCGGCTACCGGCATCGGATCAAGCCGCTGCGCCTCCGGCGCGGACGGTGGCGTGGAAGCCTCCCCGGCGCTCCCCAGCTCCTCTGTCGGGTCGACTTCCTCCTCCGGAGGCAGCGTCTCCCAGATATCGGCCGGAGGCTGGTCTCCGTTGGCCGCGCTCACGCCGTTCTTGTCAGCCGAAAGCAACGTGCCCTCGGCTGGTTGCACTAATTTTAGTTCACTCTCGATACGACTGACCAGCACGTTTGCATCGCCCCGTTTAGTATCCACTTTGCCAGTGACGGCCACGAGCGCATCTACCTGCAGCCACTCCTGCACCTGCCGCCACACATCCGGAAATACAACCAGGTCGGCGAAGCCCTGCAAATCCTCAAGCGAGATAAAGGCCATCGGCGCGCCTTTCTTGGTGATGTGCGGCCGAATGTGGGCAATGGTGCCGGCCAGAATGACCACCTGGTCATCCATATCGGCCAGATCCCCGCTGTAGGCCGTAATCACCTGCTCTATCTCTTCAATGTGTGAGAGCAGCGGGTGGTCACTGACATATACGCCCACCAGTTCTTTTTCCCAACTGCGCAGCTGCCGCGCCGAGATTTCATCTGCATCGGCCTGAAGCTGGATGTTCGCGCTGCCATTCTCCCCGGAGAGCATGTCGAACATCGTCGCCTGCCCGACCTCGGCTGCCTTGTGCACCGCTGCGCTGGCGCCGAGCAGTTGCTCGATGGCGACGAGAAGCTGATAGCGGGGCGCCAGCGAGTCGATCGCACCGACCTTCACCAGGCTTTCGAGAGCACGTTTGCCCACATTGCGCAAATCGACCTGCGTGCAAAAGTCGTCCAAGCTCGCGAACAACCCCTGCTCGCTTCGCGCCCGGAGAATCTCCTGGACGGCGCCGTCGCCCACGTTTTTCACGGCACACAACCCAAAACGCACCGCGTTACTGCCGTTACCATTGTCCTGCACGCGGAAATCCAGCTCGCTGTGATTGATGTCCGGCGGAAGCACCTCAATCCCCATGCGGCGCGCGTCAGCCACGTATAAGGCCAGCTTTTCGGTGTCATCGTGCTCGGCGGTGAGCATCGCGGTCATATACTCCGAAGGGTAATGCGCCTTCAGATAAGCCGTCTGCACTGCGATGACGCCATAATCAGCGGCATGCGCTTTATTAAAACCGTAGCGAGCGAACTCCTCCCAATCATCGAAAATAGCGTTGGCAGTTCTTTCGGGGATGTCATTTGCCACCGCGCCGTGCACGAACTTCCCGCGGTGCTGCATGAGCTTATCCCTGATTTTTTTGCCCACAGCCTTGCGCAAATCGTCGGCCTCCTCTGCGCTGTAACCGGCCAGAGCCATGGCCGCAAACATGAGCTGCTCCTGATACACCGGCCGGCCATAGGTCTCCTTGAAAAGCGGCTCCAGGGCGGGATGCAGATAGGTGACTTTTTCCTCGCCGTGCATGCGCCGGATATAGTGCGGGATGAAATCCATCGGCCCGGGACGATAAAGCGCCACCATGGCAATCACGTGCTCCAGACGAGTAGGCTTCATGGCGCGCAGAAAGCGGCGCATGCCCGCGCCCTCGACCTGAAAGACGCCAGCCACATCTCCCCGTCCAAGCAGCTCAAAACTGGCCGGGTCGTCAGTGGGGATGTTGTGCAAGTTCAGTTCAACGTCGTGGCGCTCCTTGATGAGTTCACACGCCCGCGCCATCACCGTCAGCGTGCGTAGCCCGAGAAAATCTACTTTCAGCAATCCAAGGCTGTCCAGCACCTCCATCTCAAACTGAGTGGTGGCAGCAATCACGTTGTGCTGCGCGTTGCTGCCCGTGGAGCGGTGCAACGGGATGTATTCCACCAACGGCCTATCGGCGATGACCACCCCGGCGGCATGCGTGCCGGCGTTGCGATGCACTCCTTCAAGTTGCCGGGCGGTGTCAATCATCTTGCGCAGGTTCGCGTCGTTGGCGTGTACCGCCCGGAATTCAGGCGCATCCTGCAGCGCCGCAGAGATGCTGACCGGGTTCCCGGGAATGTTTGGCACCAGCTTGGCCACCCGGTCGACCTCGTTGAGGGGAATGTCCATGACGCGTCCCACATCCCGGATAGCCGCGCGCGCCTTGAGCGTCCCGAAGGTGATAATCTGCGCCACCTTGTCCTCGCCATATTTCTGCGCGGTGTATTCCAGCAGCTCGTAGCGGCGGTCATCCTGGAAGTCCAGATCGATATCCGGCATGGATGCCCGCCCCGGATTCAAGAAGCGTTCGAAAATCAAACCGTGTTCCAGCGGACAGACCAGCGTAATTCCCAGGGCATAAGCCACAATTGAACCGGCGGCCGAACCGCGAGCGTTGTACCAAATGCCCCGTTCGGCGGCGAATTTGCATAGGTCCCACACTATCAAGAAATAGGCGTCGAAATTCATGTCGCCAATAACCTTCAATTCCACGTCCAGTCGCTCGCGGATGGCCGCATCAGTGGCGCGCGCGCCATAACGCGTGACCAGGCCCTGCTCGCACAGATGGCGCAGGTAGCCGGAGTTGTCGTGTCCGTCCGGAACCGCAAATACTGGCAAGTGCACTCCCTCTGTTTCGAGATTAACGCTGCAGCGTTCCGCCACGACCAGCGTGTTCTCGATCGCCCCGGGCACATGCCCGAAGAGTTTTTGCATCTCCTCCTCCGAGCGTAGATAGTATGAATCGCCATTCATGCGCATGCGTTTCTTGTCATTGAGGAGCGCATTGGTCTGCACACACAGCAGCACATCGTGCAATTGCGCATCCTCCTGCTTCACATAATGGACATCGTTCGTCGCTATGAACTGCAGGCCGTAGCGGGGGCCGTAATCCAGCAGCACCCGATTGACTTCGTTCAGGCTGGGAATGTCATGGTCCTGCAGCTCGATGAAGAAACGCTCGCTGCCGAACACCTGCAAATAGAAATCCATGAGTTGCTCTGCGAGCTCAGTATTCCCAGATAGTAAAGCGCGCGGAATCTCGCCCGAGAGGCAGCCGGTGGTGCAGATCAGGCCATCGGCGTGCCCGGCCAAAAAGTCATGGTCTATGCGCGGACGGTGATAAAAACCTTGCAGCTGAGCAGCAGTAGCAATCTGCAAAAGGTTGTGGTAGCCGGTGTGGTTTTCCGCGAGCAGTAGCACGTGAAAGCGTTTCGCATCAAACTGCGCCACTCGATCGGTCATCTTGCGCGTGGCCATGTAGGCTTCCATGCCAATGATTGGATTGATTTCCGCTTCTTGGCAGGCGCGGTAGAAATCAATCACACCGTACATGGCGCCGTGGTCAGTGAGCGCAAGAGCGGGCATGCCCAAATCGCGCGCGCGCGCAGCCAGTGCGCGCACGTTGCTCAGGCCATCCAGCAACGAATACGAGGAATGAGTATGCAGATGAACGAATGACATTCAGCAGGTCGTCCGCGGGCACGGCCCACGCCCACGGGCTCAGGCCTATGTGCGCAGCCATGCCCGAAAAGGTGCATCGCTGCCACAGAGAGGCCCGAGCGATTATAGCACGCGAGGTAGTTTCGGCGCACGCGCCGGGGCGCGGCAGTGCAAATTATACGAGGACAATCCGTTGTCAAGAGCAGACCGTGCCGCGGTCACACGCCACAA
>CAJWGI010000015.1 GCA_913031335.1 uncultured Anaerolineales bacterium
GGATTCGTGGGCGTTTCTGCAGCAGTCTGAGCCAGCAGCGATGTCGGCCGATTGGATGGGATGCCATTGTTACTGGGTCAGCGATGCGGACATGCTGCGCCCCGGAGGTGGCCAGGTATACGCGGAATACCGCCGCCGCTACCCGGAGAAATTGCTTTTCATCACCGAGTTTTCCAACCCATCGAGCGAGACGTCGCCGAGGGCAAAGGGACAGCAATATGTGGAATATTATCGTCGCCTGCGAGAGGTAACTGGGGTGGGAGCGGCGTTCTCGTTTGTGATTTCCGCTTCTGCCAATTTCCCGCACGAGATCTGGCGCAGCGAGGATGGGCGCGCCTCAGAAATAGCAACTCTGGTGGGGCGGCGCGCTTTCTAAGGCGCGGCTCTGATTATTCCTTGTTGACGACGAACAATTCGAACATGGGTATGCCGCTGCGCTTGCGCACGACGCCGATTTTCTGTAGCGCGTAACCGCCGTTAGCGGCGATTTCGGTGAACTCGGTGCGCCGCTGGAAAATCGTCTCCTCCGGCGTGTGGAGCACGAACACGGTCCCCGGCTGCTGGAAAAAGGGTTGCAACCGGGCCCCAAAACCGGCATCCGCCGTGTGCCCGTAGCCGAACACCTCCCCGGGCATGATGCGCTCGGCGGTGAGATAGCGCACTTGCGGGGCAATGCCCCAATCGAGGGCGACCGTGTGGGTGGGATGCAGGCTTTGCAGCCGCTCGGCTAGCGCGTAAATCGCGGCGCTGTGCGGGCCTTCGCCGCCGCCTTTTGCCAGCGCCCGGTGCATATGCATGTCAGCGGTCACGTCGCCGCTCACCAGCGCAGTCAATCCCAGCACGATGGCGATGAGCGCGGCGCTGTGCTGCCGCGTTAGATGGGCGGCCGCCGCCGTGCCGACCGCGACCACAGTCGTCCACAACGGTGTGAAGAGCGCCAGATGATGCGGGAAGAGCCCGGCCGGAGTGGGCGTTAACGGCACCAGCAGCATGCCTGTGGCCGGCAGTAGCACCAGGGCCAGCCCGCGCTGAGCGTGCGCAGCCCGGCGCGTCGCTTGCGCCACAATAGCGAGCGCGGCGAGGCCAAAAGCCCAAAGCCAGAGCGGGTTGCCCGGCGAACTTCCCAGGTACCAAAAGTGGTTCTGCGCGGTCAGTATGGCAGCGAAGTGGTCCAGCCGCCCCCAGAGCTGACCCCAGCCGGCTGCGCCGGTGGAAAACATTTCTCCGGCGAGCGTGAGCGCGACGCCTCGACTGAGCGCATGAAATGCTAGCAGCGGCGTGACGCCAACGGCAAACCCCCCGGCGGCCGCCAGAGTGGATGCAAGGGTGGGGCGGCGGGGCCAGGCGGGGGCTCGGGCGCGTATCAGATGGGTCAGATTCAGCAGCAGCGCAGCGCCCGCCATTCCGCCAAGAATCCAGACGAACACGATTTTCGAATAAACGCCGGCCCCGGCCAGTAGGCCTGCGGCCAGCGCCGTGCGCGCGTTGCCGTGTTTACACCATCGCGCTGCAGCCCATAGCAACGCCATGGCGAGTGCCAGAGTCACTGAGGCGACCAGCGTGCCCTGTCGGCTCCAGAAGATGAACGAGGGATGCACAGCCAACAGAATGGTCGAGAGAAGCGCCACGGGGTTGCCCCAACCGGAACGGGTGAAGCCGAAGGTGAGCAGCAAGGTGATCGCGCCGATCAGCAGCGCGGGCAGGCGCACGCTGAAGGTGCTGGGCCCGAACGCTGCTATGAAAGGCACGCTGATGTAAACGTGCAGTGCGCCGATGTAATCTTGCACCATGAGCGGAAAGTGGCGCGGGCCAATGCCGACGTTCCGAAACGCGGATACCGGCGCGCCACTGGCAATTTGCAGCGCGGGCAGGCCGGCTTCTTGCGCCTCGTCGTTGTGCAGACCGGGTAAATCAAGCTGCTGCCCCGCCAGAGAGAAATATGCGCCCATAATCAGAGCGAGCGCGAAAACAGTTTTCTTCATTGGGATTGGGCGAGCGCGAGCGGGATAGGTTTTGGGTCGGTCACCGCGTGTGCCGGTGGGGCGGGTTTAATCACTCCACTGCCTGCAGCTCCACCTCGGTGAGGTAACTCTCGAAGTTGTGCCCGGAAGCGTAGAACGAGATTGCATTGATGATGGCGGGCGGGCTGCCGGCGTCGTCGAACAGGTTCATTAGATTGGGCGAATCATAAAGATACCAGCGGCCAAGAGGAATCTCTAGATGATTGCCGGTCGGGGGCCCACAGGTGACGCAGCGCGTCGGAATGGAGCCGCTGTCGCTACCGAGATAAAAGAAGCCCTTCAGCCATTCGTGCCCGTTTCCGGCCGCGTCTTGATACTCCAGCCGTACCATCAGCGGGCACTCTGAACCGAGCGACCCGCAGTTGCGCAGGTTCTGGAAAGCCAGCCAGGTGGCCAAGTGCAGCCGCAATTCCTGATAATCGCGCACGTCCAGACCGAGCTCCTGGCGGACGCCCACCTCCGCCCAGTTCATTCCACGGCGGTTGAAATGGAGCGCGGCGCGGCCCTGCTGCACTTTGACCTCCACCGCGCCCGCTGATTCATCCGCATCCTGACGGTTCTGGAAAGTCGTCCACCCGTCGGTCAGCGGCGCGAAAAAACTTCCGTTTTCGACAAGGTTGCGTTCTCCGCGCAAAACGCCGGCGGGTGCGCTGCCTGTGCTGACGGTGGTGCGTTCGTCGCGCGTCAGCAGAGTGCTTTTTCCCTGCGCTGATACGGTCGCTACGCCGGTGCGCACGGAAACCAGCGACTCATTCGCGCGCACTTCTACCGAGTAGCTTCCCGGCCGCTCAAGTGTTATCTCGGCCTGCGGCGTGTGCACTGTCATGGCCACCGGCCGATCCACACCCAGCGCCACCGAAGCCCGCAAACGACCGCGCGATAGCATCACGGCAATGCGGTGCGGCCTTTCGCTGAACTGAAAGCGTGGGGTATTCAGCTCCAGCAATGTGGCCTCAGTGTCGCCATAAAGCTGCAAGGTGCCGA
The DNA here is from genome assembly GCA_913031335.1 of uncultured Anaerolineales bacterium. GTDB lineage: Bacteria > Chloroflexota > Anaerolineae > Anaerolineales > UBA11657 > CAJWGI01. The sequence goes on from CAJWGI010000015.1 coordinate 3,006, forward strand.
GTATGCTGTGGTTGTTTGGCGAGGCGAATGATAGGGCGGCACGCGATGCGTTTTCGGTTTCGAAGTGTGCGCCGGGAGACAGATTCTCCATTGCGCTAAACAGGGCTTCGGGCACGCCGACGCTGGGCCGAGTGACGTACACGCTGCCGGCGGCAAGCGCGATGTTGGCGTGCTGCTTGCGTGTACTGTTGACCAGCAGTGCGCGCGCGCCGAAAGGCAGCGTCACGGCCAACGTGAGGAACAGTGCAAATGCAACTATTAGCACTGTCCAAGCTAGGCGCTGGGGGTTAATTTGCATGGAGGACGAAGGTTTTCCGGTGACTCGGTGGCAATGGCAGCGGCCCCGGGTCCGGCCGGAGGTGGCCGTTACGCTCTCAGGCCGCGTGCGCGCACCGCTGATGTTGCGGGCGGATTATACCAGAATCCCTGTCACGTGCGGTCAACCCCGGCTACGGGCGCGCTCAACCCTGCAAGAGAGCGATGAGCGGTGTCAGCGTGAACGGGCTAATGAGGGTGGTGAAGACCACCGCCTCGGTCACCAGCATCGGCTCGAGGTCGTACTCCAGTGCCAGCACGGTGACGATTACCGCGCTGGGCATGGCTGCCTCGATGATGCCCGCCCGCCGGGCAGGGCCGGTCAAATGGTAAAGGCTGGCGAGCCCAAACGCAACCACCGGCATTACCAGCATCCGCAACGCCGCTGCCAACCCCACCCAGCGCCACTGCAGCGAGCGGGGAGCCTGAGCAATTTGCATGCCGAGGATGAGCAGCATCACCGGGATGGCAGCCCCTCCGAGTAAATCCGCCGGCCTTTGCACCCACTCCGGGGCATCCCATCCTTGCCAGCGCATCATGCCGGCCAGCGCGAGCGCGTACAGAGCCGGTACTTTCAGCACAGACTTAAGTGCGCTCCCGGCGCCGACTCTTCCGCTTGAAGCCACGAATACCCCCAGGCTGTACACGCCGAGGGTGCTGACTACGTAGTACACCACGGCGCGCGCCGCCGCGCCCTCGCCAAACGCGAAAAGATTAAGCGACAGCCCGTAGTTTCCGCCGTTGACGAACATGCACGTGAGCATAAGGGCCGCCACCATACTGCGCCGCAGCCGCAGCATGCGTCCGACGACCCACGCCAGTGCGCCGGCCACCAGAACGGTCGTGGCCGTAAAGCCCGCCAGCCGCCAGAACTCAGAGGCGGGCAGCGCGTTGGCGCTCAGGCTGGAGAAGACCAGACAGGGGCTGAGAATGTAGAAGGCGATGCGCGCGAGCGACCGGATTTCGGGGCGGAAAACGCGCCAGAACATCGCGCCAAGGCCGGCGGCCAGAAAAATCGGCAGAATGTGGTCGCGCAGAATCTGGAAGAGAAGCTGCATTTACTGCAAGAGTACCACCGGGTCCATGATGTCCTGAATGACCAGCATGGCCATCAAACCTAGCAGCATTGCCATGCCCACAAAGTGCACCAGGCCCTCTTTTTCCGGCGCAATGCGTTTTCCGCGCACCTTTTCCAGAAGCACGAAGAGAATGCGTCCGCCGTCCAGAGCGGGCAGCGGGAGCAGGTTGGTCACGGCCAGCGCTAGGCTGACGAATGCTAGCAGCTGTAGCACCGGGAACAATGCCCCAAGCTGCACGGCAACATCCACCGCCTGATCGTTGATGGCTTTAAGTCCGACCGGGCTGACCAGCCGCACCTCGCTGGGTTGAATCTGTCGGGTGATTAGCCGGGCGGGGAGCAGCACAATCTCGCGCACTTGATAAGCCGTCTCTTGCAGAGCGCGTGCGGCTGCACGCAGCAGCGGATAACTGGTGATTTCCCATGAAAGCGCGACGCCGATGGGACCCTGCGGCTCAGGCCACTCGGTGCGCGGCACCACGCTTACTTCCCGCGTCGCGCCCTGGCGCTCAATCTCGAGCAGCACGGGCTTTCCCAAATTAGCATAGGTGATATCAGCCAGCTGCAACGGCAGGTGAATGGCCTCGCCATTGGCGCTGAGAACAATGTCACCTGTTCGCAGGCCGACGCCCTCCGCTGGAGAATAGGGCGCGACTTCCAGAATGGCGACGCGATCCGGCCATCCGGTGGCGAAACCTGCGGTCAGCACCAGCAAAGCAAGAAGCATGTTTGCGCCCGAGCCGGCCACCAGCACTGCCGCGCGCCGCCACGGGGTCGCGGCGGCCAGCCCGCCCTCGATGGAAGGGTCATCTTCACCCAGAGGGCGCACGAACCCACCGAACGGAATAGCGTTCAGCGTGAAATCGGTGCCGCACCAGCGGCCGAGTTTCAGCAACCGGGGCGGAAAACCGAGACCGAATTCCTTGACCTTAATCCCCAGCCGCAGCGCAACGAGGAAATGCCCGAGCTCGTGGAAGAAAATCAGCCCACCCAGCACCAGCGCGAAGATGAGCAGATTGCGCAAGCCTTCAAACATAACTCGATTATACCTGCTTCACGCGCATAACGCCGCATTGCGCGCGTTGCACGCACGCCAATATTGTATAATTCTGCCGCTTTCCTGAGAGGGGTTTCGGCGCAAGGAAAAATGCACCGTCTGACCAACATATTCGCAGGGCGCGTCGGCGCGGGCGCCATCGCCCGGACCGTCATGATTCCGCTGCTGGCGGTTTTCACCGCAATTGTGGTCGGTTCCGTTTTTATGCTGCTGAATGATTATGATCCTCTTGCGGCATATGGCGGGTTGCTCGATGGCGCGCTCGGGAGCAAACGCGCAATTGCGCGCACAATATTAAATTCGGTTCCCTTTGTGTTCGGCGGCCTTTCGGTCGCGTTCGCGTTTAAAGGCGGCTTGTTCAATATCGGTGGAGAGGGGCAGCTCTTCATGGGCGCTGTGGCGGCTGCATGGGTCGGGGTGGCTGGCGCCGGTCTGCCGTCGTGGCTGCACATTTTCATCTCGCTGCTGGCTGGTTTTGTGGCGGGCGCAATCTGGGGCGGCATCCCCGGCACGTTGAAGGCATTCACCGGGGCGCATGAAGTTATCACTACCATCATGTTTAACTTTATTGGCATCGTCTTCGCGGGCTGGCTGGTTTCCAAAGGCGGGCAGGGACAGAAACCGGGACCGCTGGTGGACCCCGACCCGTTGAACATCGTGCCGCGCACTGCCGACATCGCCGAAAGCGCCCGGCTGCCGCTGCTGGAATGGGGCCGTGAACCCATGCATCTGGGCATTGTTCTGGCGATAGTGGCCGCGATTGTCATCTGGTGGTTGGTCTGGAAAACGCCGTTTGGTTTCGGCCTGCGCATGGTTGGCCTTAACCCATCCGCGGCGCGCTATGCGGGTGTGAATGTGGCGGGCAACACCATTCTTACCATGGCCATTGCCGGCGGGCTGGCCGGGCTGGCGGGGACGGTGGAGACGCTGGGGCGCAATTATTATTTCGCACCTAATTTCAATGTCGGTTACGGTTTCGATAGCATCGCCATTGCGCTGCTCGGCCGCAATCATCCCGTCGGGGTAGTGCTTTCTGCGCTGCTTTTCGGCGTGATGGACGCGGGCAGCACGCGCATGCAGTTGCGCGCGCATGTGCCCAGCGAAATCATCAAAGTGGTGCAGGCGCTTATCCTTGCGTTTGTGGCCGCCAACGAGATTATCCGCTACATTTATCGCATTCGGCGCGAGCGCGAGGAAGCGGCCGTTCCTCTCAGCGCCGGCTGGGGAAAACGCTAAGAATATGAACTCACTGGTTCTCATCGCCGTGTTGCGGAGCACATTGCGGCAGTCGACGCCGATAACCCTCGGCGCGCTCAGCGGCCTGTTCTGTGAGCGCGTGGGCGTAATCAACATCGCCATCGAGGGCATGATGCTGACGGCTGCTTACATGGGTTACATGACAAATGTTTGGACCGGCAATCTGATTCTGGCGGTGATTGTGGCCGTGCTCAGCGGCGGGCTGATGGCGCTGCTGCACGCGTGGCTCTCCATTCATTTCAAGGTCGATCAGATTATCAGCGGAACGGTCATCAACATTCTTGCCGTCGGGTTGACCGGCTATTTCTACCAACCCGGTACGGTGACCAAAGGCAAGTTGCAATCGGTGGCGGTGCCGGTGCTCACGGATATTCCTATCATCGGGGATGTGTTTTTTGATAACGGTCCGCTCACTTATGCCGCCGTGGTGCTGGTGTTCGCGGTCAACATCATCCTCTTTCGCACGCGCTGGGGGTTGCGCATGCGCGCCGTCGGCGAACACCCGCGCGCGGCTGACACGCTTGGCATAAATGTGTTTGCCATGCGCTATATCAACGTGGTCATCGGGGGGATGTTGGCCGGCCTCGGCGGCGCGTATCTTACGCTGGAGGCGGTGGGCAGCTTCGAGCGCCTGATGACAAATGGCCGTGGCTTCATCTCGCTGGCGGCCATGATTTTCGGAAAATGGACGCCCTTTGGCGGCTGGGCGGCGGCACTGCTGTTCGGGGCGGCCAACGCGGTGCAGACGCAGATTCAGTTTTCTGGCGATGTCACCATTCCACATCAGTTCATCGGCATGTTGCCATATGTGCTCACCGTGATTGTGCTGGCCGGGTTTGTCGGCCGGGCGCGCCCGCCCGCAGCCATCGGACGACCGTATGAGACCGAGTGAGCAGGCCATGAACGCGCAAACCGGTGAGCTCGCGCTGCAGGCAAAGGGCATCACCAAGCGCTTCCCCGGAGTGCTCGCTAACGACAACGTGGATTTGACGCTGCGCCGAGGCGAAATCCTCGCGCTGCTGGGCGAAAACGGCGCTGGAAAAAGCACGCTGATGAACGTTGTGTACGGGCTCTACCGTCCGGATGAGGGCGAGGTTTTCGTGAAGGGGCGCCGAGTGCGCCTGGAGAATCCCCGCGATGCTATTGCCCTAGGCATTGGGATGGTGCACCAACACTTTCAGCTTGTGCCGGTTATGACCGTCGCGGAAAACGTGATTCTGGGCGCGGAAGTTACCCGCGCCGGTGGAATACTTGACCAGCGCGCGGCGGCGAAGAGCGTGGGGGAGCTCTCGCGCCAGTACGGCCTGGAGGTCGACCCGACCGCCACGGTGGGGGAGCTGCCGGTGGGCACGCAGCAGCGCGTGGAAATCATCAAGGCGCTTTACCGCCATGCAGATGTGCTCATTCTGGACGAACCCACCGCAGTGCTGACGCCGCAGGAGGCACAGGAACTTTTCCGCATCATGCGCGATTTGGCGGAGCAGGGCGTGTCCATCATTTTCATCACGCACAAGTTGAAGGAGGTGCTTGCCGTGGCCGATCGCATAATGGTGATGCGCGCCGGCCAGATGGTGGGTGAGACCACGCCGGAGCAGTCCACCGAGCAATCCCTGGCATCAATGATGGTTGGGCGCGAGGTGCTATTGCGCGTGGAAAAGCAACCCGCCAGCCCGGGAGAACCGGTGCTGCAGGTGGAACAGCTGGTGGCTTTCGATGAACGCCATCACAGAGTGGTGGACGGCGTCTCGTTTGAAGTCAGAGCCGGGGAGGTGCTTGGCATCGCCGGGGTGCAGGGCAACGGTCAGACCGAACTAGTGGAGGTGCTGACCGGCCTGCGGCCCGCCGCCGGAGGCGGCTTCCAGATTGACGGGAAAGCGTTCCGAAAGCCCACTCCCAGACAGGTAACCGGGGCGGGCGCGGCGCACATCCCCGAAAACCGCCAACGCTATGGCATGGTGCTGCCCTACACGGTGGCTGAAAACATGGTACTGAATCGGTATTATCGGGCACCCTTCACGCGCACGTTGGTGCTCGACCACCGCGCGATTAAATCTCATGCCGCAGCGCTGGTGCAGGAATTCGACGTGCGCACACCGTCACTTGATACCCCGGGCGGAAACCTGTCCGGAGGGAACCAGCAGAAGATGGTGGTGGCGCGCGAGATCGGGCGGCCGGTGCGGCTGCTGATTGCTGCTCAACCCACGCGCGGACTGGATGTCGGTTCGATAGAGTTTATTCATCGCCGCATCGTGGAGCAGCGCGATGCGGGCGTGGCTGTGCTGCTAGTGTCCGCCGAGCTGGACGAAATCCGCCTTCTGGCTGACCGCATTGCGGTGATGTACAAAGGACGAATTCTCGCCACAGTTTCAGCACAGGCGGCGACGCGCGAGCAGCTCGGTCTGTTGATGGCAGGCATCAAAGATAAGAGCGAGTCCGCCGGCGAATCTGACGATGCGGATAGGGCCTTGGCAGCTCTCTGAGTCGCAGCCGTGATGGGAGCTGCGCGCTTACGGGGAGGCAGTGGCCGACTGCGTCGGGGGCGTCGGGGTCTCGTAGGGGGGCTGTGCTCCGGCCGCTTCCGCGGTGGCGCATATGTTGGCGTTCTCCTGCACGATGCCCTGCACGATTTCGTCCTCGGGCGCGTATGCGGAAACCTGGATAAGTATGGTCATGGCCCGGTCGCAATGCAGGTATGCGGCCAGCACCGAAGCGTAGGTGTAGTAATACTCCAGCGTATGGCGTCCCAGCGCTAGCCCCTCGACCACCTTGCCGGTTTCCGGGTGGGTGCAACCTTCCACCGCACAGCCCAGGTCTATGGTCGCGCTCTCATAATTGAGCGCCTTGAATTCCACCAGTCCCAGACGACCGTACACATCAGCGTTCGCCGGCTCTAGTTCCAGTGCGCGCTCTAGGTACTCGCTGGAGCGGTTGTACTCGCCAATCTGGAAATAGGTGCGACTGATAGAAAGGTAAGGCATGACGTCGTTCGGGTCGAGGGCGCTGGCGCGCTGGAAATATTCTATGGCAGTGTCGTAATCGCCCAACACGCGGTAATTCAACCCAAGACGCATGTAGAGCATGGCCAGATTCGGGTTTATCGTGGCGGCGGTCTGATACTCGCCGATGGCTTCTTCATACGAGGCCACGTTCTCCAGATAATAGCCATAGACGCGATGCACATCCATGCTGTTCGGGTTCAGATTAATTGCCAGTCGTGCTTCATCGCCCGCCTGCGCGTACCGGCTGATATCGGTGAGAATCTCGGCATAATAGGCGTGCGCGAGAGCGTTGTTGCCGTCCAGTTGAATGGCGCGTGCCGCCGTTACGGCGGCTTCATCGAATTCGCCCAGCCAATCCAGCGCCAGTGCGCGCACGGCGTGAGCCATGCTGTTTTCCACCTCAATGAACACGGCGGTGTCAGCGGATTCCAACGCGTCTTTCGGGAGATTGGCGTAAACTTGCAGGCGCGCGAGCGCAATCCAGTAATCCGGGCTGCTCGGGTCGGAGCGGGTGGCCTGCATGTAGGAGGCGATTGCGCGCTCAAGCTTGCCGGACGAGAAATGAGCCTCCGCCTCGCGCGCGAAGGAGACCGCGCTCCGCGTGGCGGTGGGGGTGGGCACGAACGGCGGGGAAATCGCCTCGGTCTGCTGCTGTCGCACAAAGAAAATACCGATGGCAATCAGAATCAGATATACCACGATGTGGCCGGGCCGGTCGCGCCGTTTCTTTTTGAAAGTAAACTTGCCTCTACCTAGGTACATTGATGCAGCCTTTGCCTTAAAAACTGGGCTTATCTTATCACGGGCTGCGGCCTGAGGATGCAATCTGCGCGCCGCGGACGGGTCTGATTAGACATGAAGCGGCCGGCAAGCTATAATCCCGCCAGAATGACCGTCCCGCCCACAATCACCGCGGCCGAAGTCAGCCCGGCCGGAACAACCACTCAGGCAGCTGTGGCACAAGCTGCCGGGAAAGAACGCGCCGTGCGTGCGCCGGTATCGCCGTCTGCGATTGGCCTGCTCGCCATTCTCGTCGTCGCGGTGAGCATCGGTGGGACGGCATATGGCGGATATCGCGCCGGTGTGCAGCAACGCGCCATGGCGGCTGCCACGGCTGTGGCCAAGGAAGTGCAGCTGCAATTTCGGCTTGCCGCTCAGGATATGCAAATTGGTCAATCCGGCGTGGCGGCGCAGCGGTTGGAATACGTTGTCCGGATGAACCCGGACTTTCCGGGAGCGGCGCAGATGCTGGCCAAAGCCCGCGAGGCCGCAAATGGGGCAACCCTGCACGTCGCCCGCTCGACTGAGGCCCCGCTGCCGGTGGAAGAACGTCTCAGCCCGGAGCAGCTTTTCAATCTGCTCGCCGGCGCGTACCAGCGGGGCGAGTGGCCGCAGGTCGTGCAACGGGCAGCTGCTCTGAAGGCCACCGGTGCGCAACACCGCAGCACTAGCGTGGATGGCATGCTTTTCGTTGGGTTGCGTAATCGCGGAATCGAACGCATCGATGCTGGCGTGTTGGAGATGGGGCTGACCGACCTTGAACACGCAGAGCAAATCATGGATCTCGACAATGTGGCGCTGCAGCGGCGTCGCTGGGCGGCGCTTTATCTTTCTGGCATGACTTTCTGGGAACTCAACTGGCAGCTGGCGATTGACAATCTCTCCGTCCTTTATCAAATTGCGCCGAACTTTCGGGATGCGCGCAGCCAGCTTCGCAAGGCTCACATCGCCTACGGTGAGGCGTTGCTGCAAGCGGAGGATTCTTGCCTGGGCGGAGAGCAGTTTGCGGCCGCGCTGCTAATAGAGACCGACGAGCGGACCGAGCAGCAACTTGCTGCTGCCGAGAAAGCGTGCGCGCAGCTCGCGCCCGGCGGCGCAATCGCAGCTCCTTAGCAATTTTCTTGACGTTCTTTCGGCGCAGGGCTATACTCTTAAGGTGATGGCGGGGTGTAGCGCAGTTGGTAGCGCACCGCGTTTGGGACGCGGGGGTCCGCGGTTCAAGTCCGC
>CAJWGI010000016.1 GCA_913031335.1 uncultured Anaerolineales bacterium
GGGTAGGTGGGGTTTGTAGCCGAGATGATTCCGCCGGCCTTGAGAATGGCATAGAAAGCGACGATGAACTGGACGCAATTGGGCATGATGATTGCTACCACATCGCCCTTCTCGATTCCAGCAGCAGCCAGACCGGCGGCCATGCGCGCCGCGGCGGCGTTGATCTCGCCCCACGTGACCGTGGCGCCCACGCGGCCGAGCAGCGGTAGCGGCGCGGAGGTGATGCAGGCCACCTTGTGCCCATTCTCCGTCGCGGTTTTCTCCAGCTGCTGATGCATTGCGCCGGTGGGGTAAGGCTCCAGTGACGCGGGCGCGCCAGGGTCATACATCTTCGTCCACGGTCTGCTCAAGTAGATAGACATGAGATTCCCTCCTGCCGCCAGCGAGTAAAATGAAGACCGGTTACAAGCACCGGAACATATGGCACGCCACGGTAAACCGCGTGCGAATCAGAAGACGCGGACGTCCGCCTTTCTGCGCCGACACATGCGGTTCCGCAGCTTACAGTATATTACAAACTGCCCGAAAATTGCAAGGCTTGCAACGACTCAGGCACACCATTTGAGAGCAGGCGCTATATGGGCACCACTCAGTGCACCCGCTCCTGTGCCAGAATCTCGCGCAGCAGCGCCTTTCGTGCTCTGCCGCTGAGCAGCTCCAGCCGGCGCACACCGAGCGGGTCAATCTCGGTTCGCAGCAGGCGCAGTTCTGCAGGGGTGGGAGGCTCGGTTTCGGTGAGGCTGGGGGCAAGCTGCACTTCGAATCCGGTCTTCGTGCGCACCTTTTCCAACTCTACCCCGGGGTGCAGGCTGGTAAGGCGTAGCTGCCCATGCGCGAAATCGAATTGGCCCAGATCGGTAATGAGATAACGCGGTCCGCTGCCGCGCGTGCGCTCGGGGGAATGCCCCAGCCCGGAGAGGAAATCCAATTCCTCCACAAACACAGCGCGCGAGTGGCGCGGCACATAGAGATGGGCGAGGCTGGTCACAGGGGTCACATCCGCGATTCCGCCGGAGCCGGGCAGCCGCAATCGGGGACGTTGATAGTTGTTGCCGATGGCGATGTTGTTGAAATTGCCGGCCGCATCTAACTGCCCCGGGCGAAAGAATTCTTTCAGATGGTAGCGCGGCAACACCTCGGTCACTACCCGGCCGAAACCGAAGACGGTGATTGCTCGTTCAAGCCAAAGGCCCTCTACGCCCGCAAGCCCCAGCGGCGCCCAGTCGCGGCAAAGCCCCTGCCCGATGGCCGATGTGAACATCAGGTCGGGAGCGTGAGTGCATTTTGCCAGCAGGTACCCGGCCGCCACCAGCGGGGTGGCGATACCCTGCGCGACCACTTCGCCGTCATCAATCTGCCGGGCGATGCAGGCGCAAATCAGTTCATCAAGGCTGAAATTCATCTCCGTTATGTGCAGGCTTGCTCGGCGCTGCGAGATTATATCACGTCGCCGATTCTGGCCGCGCGACCTCAGCTATAATCGCCGCGTGAGAATCCGCCGTTTCCTGCCGGCGCTAGTCATCGCCTCGACCGTTCTGCTGCTGCTGTGGAAGCTCGCCTTCACCAACCTGATTCTCGCGCGCGGCGACACCTTCTTTTACATCTATCCGTACTGGGAGCATCGTGCGCGAGCGTTGCTGGCGGGACAGCTGCCGTTGTGGAATCCGTATCTTTTCATGGGTGCGCCTTTTCTGGCCAACCCTCAGGCCGGGGTGCTCTACCCGCTGAACTGGCCGCTGGCGCCTTTCGTCGCTCCCACAGCGGTAAAAATCGCCATCATCGCGCATACCTTGATCGCGGCTGCCGGGGCTTTCAAGCTCGCGCGGCGCGCTCTCAACTTGACCTCCATTGCGGCCACTTTGGCCGCACTTCTTTTCGCGCTGGGAGGCCACCTGACCGGAAAAGTGGAACAGGTGAACCAGCTGCAGGCCCTTGCCTGGATGCCCTGGCTGCTGCTGGCTGCCCACCGCCAGGTCACCGGTTCTTCCGTACGAGAACGAACCCGCGCGGGGCTGGTGCTTGCCGGGCTGCTGGCGCTGCAATTGCTGGCCGGGCACACGCAGACCACGTTCATTGCGCTGCTGGCGGTGGCGCTGTGGGCGCTGAGCACAGCACTCGGCACAAGCAACCCCTCGGATCGCTCTTCCGCGCTGCGCCGCCTGCTTCCGCTGCTCGCTTCCACGATTATGGGCGCGCTAATCGCGGGCGCGCAGCTGCTTCCGGCCATCGAGCTCGCGCGCAATTCGCTGCGCAGCACGGGCCTTCCATTAAGCGACGCGCTCTCCTTTTCGTTGCACCCGCTGTTGCTGGGGCGCGCGCTCTTGCCGGGCTTGAGCCGCCCGCTCTTTAGCGAATTCATCGGCTACCTCGGCGTAGCCGGGCTGCTGCTCGCGCTGGCCGGCCTCGCGGCACTGACGCGCGGCACCGAACGCGCGCGCGCGCTAGCACCGGCAGCGCTTGCTGGCTTCGGTCTCTTTCTCGCGCTGGGCGCATTCAACCCGCTTTACTGGGCGCTAGCCCGCTACGTGCCCGGTTTCAACCTGTTTCGCGCGCCCGCACGCTACCTGGCGCTGTGGGCACTGGGTGCGGCCCTGCTGGCCGGGCTGGGATTCGAGCGGATCTCCACACTCTCAAGGCACGCCCGCCGCCGCCTGGCTCTGGCGTTCTCCGCCGGCACAGTGACCCTCGCCCTTCTCGCTTTCGCCAGCACTGGCACAACGCCCGCCGGCGAAACCGGCCCACTGCCTGCCCCCGCTGCGGCCGACATCACCGCATGGGCGCTGGCGCTCTCGTTTGGTCTGGCGGCGCTGCTCTTTCCCCTTCGTGCACGCATTGCTCTACCGGTTTTGATTGCACTCGAAATCGGCATGGCCTCATTCCAGCTTCCGCTGAATAACCTGACCACATCCGACGCCTACGCGAGCGTGCGAGCGCCGATGACGCAGCTGCTGCTGTATCGCGACGAGCAGCCCGTTCCCGGCCGCATGTTTTCCATGTCCGCGCTGCGCTTCGACCAAGGCGACCTAGCTGACATGCGCGCCAGATTGCGTATGGTGTTGCCAGACGCAGGCGTGATCACCGCTGTTGACGCGGCGAAAGCCAAAGAAGTGCTCTCCCCCAATCTTCCGCTTGCCTGGCGCGTCCCCGCAGTCGACGGTTATGATGGTGGCGTGCTCCCATTGCGGGCCTATGCGCAGTTTGCGCAACAATTCACGCCTGATAATACGTTGCCCGAGGACGGACGGCTGCGCGAGAGAGTCACCAACACGCCCGCAAATTGGCTTCTCAACATTACCAACACGCGCTGGCTGCTGACCGACAAAGTGGAGGATATCTGGCGCGACGATGTCTTTTACGACCTGCAGTTCCAAGTTGCGCTGCCACGCGGGGCCACCACCACAATGGCGGTGAAGCCCGCTTTCCAGGCTACGGCGGTCGGGCTGGTTTATTCCGCGCCGTCCGCAGCCAGCGCCCCGCTCGGACAGTTGCACCTCACGCTTGCCGACGGCTCAACCCGCACTGTCTCCATTCCGGCGGCGCTGCCCGCGGACGGTGGCCATGTGCCGCTGGGAGAGCCGATGGACCTTACAGCAGTCACACTGCAGAGCGCGACCGCAGGACTGCAGCTGAGCGGAGCCGCGGTGATAGACACCCGCACCGGCTCGTTCATCACGCTCACGCTGGGCCCGTACCGCATGGTGCATTCCGGCGACGTGAAAATATACGAAAACTTGAGCGTCTTCCCGCGCGCATACCTTGTGCGCGCACTTCCCCTCACGGCTGACACTCGTCCCATCGGAGGCACCGTGTTGCGCGCGCATACCCCCAACCACATTGTCATTGAAACCGAGTCCGATGCGACCGCAACGCTCGTGCTGGCCGACGCCCATTATCCCGGGTGGCGCGCAACCGTGGACGGGAAGAACACAGACATCAGTCCGGCAAACGGGTTCTTCCGCTCAGTGGTTGTGCCAGCGGGGAGCCACGAGGTGGTTTTCGATTATCAGCCGATGAGCTGGCGCTGGGGATTATGGATTAGCGCGGTCACGTTGTTGCTGTGGGCTTGGGGATGGCAGCTCACGCGGCGGCGCACACGTCCTTCAGATTGAGCTGCCGGTGTTGCCGGCCCTGCCATTCATTTTCCTCAAAGGCAAAGACTAGGTCCACCTTCTCGGGAAGTTTATCCCCCACGTCGCCGAGCCAGAAGCCAATTGCATCCAGGGGTTCTCTGTTTTCCGCGCGCACCTTCAATTTCAGGTGCGCGTTGCCTTTCCCCACCGCGCGCCTTTCCACAACCTGCGCGCCGCACCAGAGAAAGAGCGGGGTCAGATTGCCATACCCGGCCGGCTCGAAATAGTCTAACTGCTCCGCCAGCCGCTCGGTGAGTTGGTCCGGGCGCACCTGCGCGTCAATTGATAACGTCGGGCGCAAATCCTTCTCGCTGAGCTGTTCCCTCGCGATTTCTCCCAACCGGCCCACAAGTAGCGGCCAGTTTTGCTGCGGCAATGTAAAGCCGGCCGCGGCCGCGTGCCCCCCTTGACGATCAAGGAGATCAGCGCATTGATGCAAAGCCTCGGCGATGTGGAACCCGGCCACGCTGCGCGCCGAGCCGGTTATCAGCCCATCCTTGCGCCGCGCCACTACCGCCGGACGATTGCGCTGCTCACACAGGCGCGCCGCCGCCAGCCCCACTAGGCCGGTATGGAAGTCCTCATGCTCAGCGAACAGAATGAACGGGTCATCCTCTCCGGCCTGTTCGAGCGCAAGTTGCAGCGCCCGCTCAGAAACTTCACGTGTCAGGGCTTGCCGTTCACGGTTGCGCAGTTCCAATTCCCTCGCCAGTTGGTTGGCTTCCTCAAGGTCCGTTGCACCTAGCAACCGCAACGCGTCCATCGCGCTGCCCAGTCTCCCGGCGGCGTTCAGGCGTGGCCCAAGCTGAAAGCCAATCGTGCGCGCCGTAACACGCCCGTTGCTACGGGCAGCCTGAAGCAGCGCCCTGACGCCTGGCCTCGGCGCGGCATTTAGCATTTCCAGGCCCGCGTGCACCAGGCCGCGGTTTTCACCGCACAGCGGGACGAGGTCTGCCACCGTTCCCAGCGCTACAAGGTCGAGGAAACCGCGCGCCGAGACACCCGACTGCGCGGGCGTCCGCCGCGCCAGCAACCCGGCAGCTATCTTGTACGCGATTCCCACCCCCGAGAGCATCTGCTCGGGATACGAACAATCGGCGCGCTTGGGATCGATCACCGCGACCGCCGAGGGCAACAGGTCGCCTACATGATGATGGTCGCTGATAACCAGGTCAAGCCCAAGTCCGCGCGCGTGCTCGGCTTGTTCCAAAGCGCGCACCCCGCAATCGACCGTAATCACAAGGCGCACGCCCTCAGCCGCCAGTGCCTCCAGCGCGGCATTGTGCAAACCGTAGCCCTCATCGTTCCGCTGCGGAATGTACGGAACCACGTCCCCGCCGAACGCCTGCAGCAGCTCGAGCAGCAACAGAGTGGCCGTCACTCCATCTACGTCATAATCTCCGTAAACGGCGATGCGCTCCCGTTCGTCCAACGCCGCCAGAACGCGCTCCGCCGCGGCATCCATGCCGGCCAACTGAAAAGGGTCGGTCTCAGGCGGCATCTCGCGGCGCACAAATGCCAGCGCCTGCGGCTCGCTGCGCAATTCGCGATTCCAGAAAAGCTGCTGCAGCAGCGGCTCATCCTGCCAGCGCGCAAGCCGCCCGCGCGCCGCCTCCGGCATGGCCGGTTTTACCTCCCACCTTTTCTCTATCATCGCCATCGGGGCCCGCGCGCATTGTAGTTTATTCCCGCGCGCGTTACAATGCCGGAATGGCTCGCATCGTCTTCATGGGAACGCCCGAATTTGCGGTTCCATCGCTGCGCGCGCTGGCGGCAGATCACGGGGTGGCGGGCGTGGTCACGCAGCCAGACCGTCGCGCCGGGCGCGGGCGCAAGTTATCAGCCGCCCCCACAAAAACCGCCGCGCATGAATTGGGTCTGCCGGTCATCACGCCCGCAAACCTGCGCGATGCCGTTGCGCTCAGTCAGATATCTGATTGGAAACCCGACCTGATTGTGGTGGCGGCCTACGGGCACATCCTGCGCAGGGAGCTGCTCGAGCTGCCCGCCTGCGGCTGCCTGAACCTGCACGCTTCGTTGCTTCCGCGCCATCGCGGGGCGGCCCCAGTGGCGGCTGCCGTCCTTGCCGGCGACGCGCGCACCGGCGTGACTATAATGAAAATGGACGCCGGGCTGGATACCGGCCCGGTGCTGGCGCAGGGCGAAATAGCAATCGATGCCGGACACACTACCGGCGCGCTCACTGCCGAGCTTGCCGCGCTCGGAGCACAGTTGCTGCGCGAGACACTGCCCGCCTATCTTCGCGGCAAAGTCAAGCCCCAACCACAGGACGACGCGCTGGTATCTTACGCGCCGATGCTGAAAAAAGCGGACGGGCGGCTGCGCTTCAGCCGTAGAGCGGTCGAGCTAGAGCGACAGGTGCGCGCTATGCAACCGTGGCCGGGCGCGTTCGCGCTACGTGGCGGCCAACCGTTGAAGCTGCTGCACGCGCAAGTCGCTGCGGGCGAGGCTCCGCCCGGGCGCGTGCTGCTCGTTTCGGGGGGCATCGCGGTGGGAACCGGCGCGGGGCTGCTGCGCCTGAAGCGCATCCAACCGCCCGGCAAACGCGCCATGGCCACAAAGGAATACGCCCGGGGCGCGCCTGATTTCGTGGGAGACACACTTGAGTGACCCCATCGCGGGAACTTGAAGGTACAATTTGTTGGGGCCGCCTCGCACGAACGGCGGCCCACACCAAAACCACAGGAGGTTTTTCACCATGAAGGTTAAGCAAGCACTGACAGCAGAGTTCATCGGCACATTTGCGCTGATCTACATCGGCGCCGGGGCGGGCGCGCTGGGTGTCGGCGGGCTAGTGGGCGTGGCGCTGGCACACGGCCTGGTCATCGTGGCTTTCGCCTATGCTTACGGCCACCACAGCGGCACGCACATCAATCCGGCAGTCACCTTCGGCATGCTCGTCGCCGGAGAAATCTCGCTCGCCGATGCCGTGCGCTACTGGGTGGTGCAGTTCGCCGGCGGTACGCTCGGGGCGTTCGCGCTTTCGCATGCGCTGCGCGGATCCGGCGTGATCGGGCTGGGCGCGACCACTTTCGATGTGGCCAGCATGCCGGCCTTGCGGGCCCTACTGATTGAAGCCGTGCTGACGTTTTTCCTCGTCAACACAATTATGAACACGGCTGTCAGCGGCAAAGCCGGCAACCTTGCCGGGCTGGCGATCGGGCTGACGCTGGTGTTCTGCATCCTGATGGGCGGCCCGCTGACGGGCGCATCGCTGAACCCGGCGCGCACCTTCGGTCCGGCGCTGATCAGCGGTGACCTGAGCCAGTTCTGGGTTTACTTGGTAGGCACGCTGCTGGGCGCGGGTGGGGCCGCGCTGCTCTACCGCTTCGTGCTGCGCGAAAGCGCCTGAGCGGGGCTGACTCTCTGCCACTTTCTTTCCTGGTTTTCGGCGCGGGCGCGGTCGGCGGGCTGGTGGGCGGCGCGTTGGACGCCGCCGGTGAGCGCGTCACTTTTCTGGTGCGGCCGAGCGCGGCCGAGCACATCCGCGCCAACGGCATAAGCATCAGTGGGGCAATGGGCACGCTCTCAATTCCCGCGCCACACCTTTCCACTGACCTCCCCTCCGCGCTCGCCGACGGCCGCTGTGACCTCGTCATCCTAGCGGTCAAATCTTTTCACACCGCCACCGCAATTCAGGCGCTTCGATCCGCTGGCGCGCAACCGCTTCCGGTGCTCTGCCTGCAAAACGGGGTCGACAATGAGACGTTGCTGGCTGAGGCGTTCAGCGCGAAGAATGTCATTCCCGGAACGGTGACCACAGCCGTTTCCAGTCTACAACCGGGCGCGGTGGTGGTGGAGCGGGAGCGCGGGGTCGGGCTGGCTGCCGGACACCCGCTTTCTCTGCAGCTGCAGCAAACCTTTTCGGCGGCCGGGTTCCGCACGCTGCTGCATCCCAACGCCCGCGCGATGAAATGGTCGAAGCTGCTCACCAACCTGCTGGCGAACGCCAGCGCGGCCATCTGTGATATCTCTCCGGCAGCAGTCTTCGCGCACGACCGGCTCTTTCATCTGGAGATTGCCGCGCTGCGCGAGGTGCTTGCGGTGATGCGCGGGCTGCGCCTGCCGGTGGTGCGCCTGCCGGGCACGCCCTCGCACTGGCTGGGTTTCGCGCTGCGGCGTCTGCCGGCGTGGAGCTATCGCGGCTTTCTGGCGCGCAAAGTGGCGCGCGGACGCGGCGGTAAGCCGCCCTCGCTGCACGTGGACCTTGCGGCGCAGCGAGGGCGCTCCGAGATCGAGTTTCTGAATGGCGCGGTGGCACGGCACGCAAAGGCACTCGGCCTCGCCGCGCCGGTGAACGCCGGGCTGGCGAGGCTGCTGGGCGCGATTGTCTCCAGCGAAACGCCCTGGGAGCACTACCGCGCCAATCCCGACCGGTTGGCCGATCGGTTACTGAGCGGCGATTTCTGAACGCTTTACCGGCGCAGCCGCCGCTGGTATAATCCGCCTCACATCGGGGCGTGGCGCAGTCTGGTAGCGCACTGCAATGGGGTTGCAGGGGTCGGCGGTTCAAATCCGCCCGCCCCGACTGGACCAATATCGGAGTTCACAACAAAGCGGTAATCCACAGTTGTTGTGTACCCCGATATGTAAAACAACGTAGTTGCTCTCTTCTCGCTGTCTACCGTAGTTCCCAACAAACGAAAGGAGTTGGTTATGCGGTTGACAGGCTCAATCAATGGTTATTTGCTGTTCGGAAGTGCAAATGGCCTCTCCCCCACTACCCTAGAAACGAATAGATACCATTTGCTAAAAATGGTGAATATCCTTGGTGACAAGCTCCTCAGAGAGCTGTCGCCAGACGATATTACCGAATTCTTTGTGGAGATTCGTTCTAGGGACTATTCTGGAAGCACCATATGTCGCATCTGGAGTGCACTACGCGCTTTCTTCAACTGGGTAGAAGCGGAGCTAGAACTCGCATCGCCTATGCAACACATCGCCATGCCTCGCTTTGTGTCTCCGGAAGTGAAACCCTTGACTGAAGATGATGTAGTTGGATTACTAAAGGCGTGCAAATATAGTTCTCCGTCAATCAGAGGTTCACGTCTACCATTTCGCATGCATAGACCAACTGCTGCTCGTGATACAGCCATTCTGCTGACACTACTTGATACCGGATTGCGAGTAAGCGAGTTCTGCCGTTTGCAGGCTGGAGACCTTAATCTTGAGACAGGAGAATTGCTGGTACGTCCCTACCGCAATTCGCGAAAGAGCCGAAGCAGGACGGTCTATCTCGGATGCACAGCAAGAAAAGCAATCTGGAATTACCTGAGGTTCAGAGAGGGCCGTGACGCGCTATTCCTCACTACTGATGAACGGCCGTTGCAGCGGAGGGCGGTTCATCAATTGGTCTCACGCTTAGGTAAAAGAGCCGGTATAGCGGGTGTACATCCACATCGGTTTCGCCACACCTTTGCTATCCAGTTCCTACGAAATGGCGGAGATGTTTTTACTCTTCAACGGATTATTGGCCACTCAACACTCGAAATGGTAAAGAAGTATTTGGCTTTGGCAGATGCCGATGCTGCTGCGGCACACAAAAGGGCAAGCCCAGCCGATAGATGGAGGTTGTAGCAGCTTATGCTTACTGACCCACTGGGGGCGGGTGTATAGTTAGGGATGTCATGAGTTCTGTGAATCCACCACCACAAACCTTGCAGGAAGTGCTGGACAACATATGGGATGTGTGTGATGAAAAGGGCGTGAGTTTCTATGTTGAAAAGAAAATCGGGGGGGGTGAAGGCGCTAGGATAAGAATCGCATACTATCAGCCAGTGAAAAAGTTTGAATACATGACGGCTCTTACCGCCGGTGACACTCAAGGGGTGGAGGATGTCATAGAGGAAGAGTGCCTGTTTGAGATTGACTGGAATGGCGCTGAGTGGGAACATGAATTCACGCTGACCATGCAGGGCAGAAGCAACGTTCTTGAACGCATGAAAAGCAAGTTGGAGGGTGCCCTAGCGGAAGATAAGCCCGCCGAGAAAAAGCCAGAGTACGATTCACCAGCAAGTCGCCCCGGAAGGCGGCAGGACAACAAATACAAGTGGGCAAGGGCAAGACTTGCCGAAGGCCATGACGTAGAGGAACTCTACTGGGATTGGGCTGCAAGATTCAACCTTCAGCATAACTCTGCACTGTTGCGGAGGTTCAGGAAAGCCATGAGGTACAAGCCAAAAACGTAGATGACCTAGCCGCTAGACCATAAAAAAGGCCGAAAACTAAAATCCGGCGACAAAGGGCGAAAAACCTTTACAGGGAATTTTCGCCGCCACTTTATAGTAGCGTCGTACTTGGCCTCGCTCAGGTCGGCTCCGGTCAGAGCGGCCTCGCTCAGGTCGGCTCCGGTCAGGTCGGCTCTGTACAAATAGACCTCGGTCATGTGACTCTGGCTCAGGTTCGCTCCACGCAGGTTGGCATAGGGCAGGTTGGCGGATTGCAGGCCCACCATGCTCGTGTTGGCATCCATCAGGATGGCCCCTTGCAGGTTGGCCCCGCCCAGATTGGCGCCGCTCAGGTTGGCATCGCGCAGGTTGACCCCGCTCAGGTCGGCCTTGAACAGGTTGGCCCCTTGCAGGTTGGCCTCGCTCAGGTCGCTCCCCCGAAGATTGACCCCTTGCAGGTTAGCCCCGCCCAGATTGGTCTTGCGCAGGTCGGCCTGTTCTAGTTTGTGGGCTATCGCCACCACTTCTGCGCGTGTGAAGTCAGCCATGATTACCCTCTCACCACCAGTATACGCTAGTCAGCCGTTCGAAGTAATGGGGGCGTGGTGATGGGACGTTTAGCGTGACAGAACGATGATAGAACTCACGCCCAATCCCAGACCCAGTAGTTTTGTTGCAGTCACTGGCTCACGATAGACAATGTACGAAAGTATGACCGCCACAACCACGCCCAAGCCAGAAATCGGGAGAATTATACTGCCTTGGCCGCCCGCCTTAAACGCAAGCAACAGTGAAAAGATACCTATTGCTCCAATGAAACCCGACACAACCGCGAGCCATGTCATTCTAGGTGACAAGTCAAATGGGTGTCTCTGTATGAGGTGCACGACAATTCCTAGAAGAGCATAGGGGATAGAGTTTACAATTAGCCAGCTAGGGATGTAGACTTGGTTCGCACCTGCGACTTTGTCAAAAAAGGCAACGATGCCCAATGTCACGAGAGTTACAAGGGCAAGCAAAATGGGTGTATTCATGTTATCTCCGATATTTGAGTGTAATTTCTGATATAATACCATTACACTTTACCAACAAAAAAGACGGGCCGTGCAGGTGTGCTAAGCACCCACACGACCCTACCCGAACGCTGTACCGTTAGCGCAGGGCTGAGGTAGATTCTATCAGACCTGCTGCTCTCGGCGCAGGTCTTTTTTGTTTATTTATCGGCCGTAGATAGCGAACCGGAGAGCACAACAACCAGCAACCCGTAATTAAGAAAGCCCCCGTCGTTATTACTCACATCGGGGCGTGGCGCAGTCTGGTAGCGCACTGCAATGGGGTTGCAGGGGT
>CAJWGI010000017.1 GCA_913031335.1 uncultured Anaerolineales bacterium
CGCGCCCGCAAGAACCAGCACGATTGCGGGCAACACGAAGAGGTTGACCGGATAGGTATAGTACGAGACTCCAAACAGCAATCCGGTCACAACCCACCACCCGATTGCGCGAGAGCGCCATGCCCGCGCCGCCGAAAAAAGCGCCAGAGCTGTGACCAGCGCAAAGAACACCGATCGCGTTCCGTAACGCCCCAGATACACCGGCCAGAGGGTGCCAGCGCACAGCAATGTGGCCAGCCAGCCCACCTTGCGCCCGAACAGCTCTCGCGCCAGCAGCCACACAGCAGCAACGAGGCCTATGCTGGCCAACACGTAGGGCAGCCGCAACGCCCCCGGCGTTTTGCCAAGAACCGCGATGGAGGCGGCAACCAGGTAAAAATGAATGGGCTCGCGGCCATCTTTTTGCATCAGCAGGCCGGGGTGTTCGCCAGCCAAAATGCCGGCGGCCGTCAGTCCGTTTACCGCTTCATCGTACTGCAGCGCAGGCGGGGCGGAGCCAATTCCCCACAGGCGCAGCACCGCTGCGAGCGCAATTATCGAAGCGAGGATAGAGGTGCGTCTCAGCATGGCTGCCGATGCGATTCCTGTCCGCGCGACGTTGCTAGGCTACCGTCCGTCTGTCACTGCTTCGTACGAAATCAAGTATCCGTGCGGCCCGCCGCTCCCAAGTGTGTGCCCCCACCGCACTGCGGGCATTTGCCGCCAGCCGACGCGCGAGCGCCGGATCGGCCCGCAATCGTTCAACCGCAGCTGCGAGAGCGCTGGCATCATCGGGCGGCACAAGCAGGGCAGTCTCTTCGTTAGCTATGATCTCCCTGAGCGCCGGCAGGTCAGACGCGATGATTGGGCGTTCGGCAGCCATATATTCAAAAAGCTTCAGCGGCGAGGTGTAATAACGCGAGACCGCCGCCCGACCACTGTTCGGCAGCGCCAGCACATCGGCAGCTGCCAAATATGCCGGTATCTGCGTTGGTGGGACATATCCAACCAGTTTCACTCGCCCAGCACCGGGTTCCCTCACGAGCTTCTCGATGCGCGGCAACTCCTCGGGCGTGCCGCCCACCAGCCAGATGCGCACACCTTCCGGAGCCAAAGTCGCCGCCTCTACCAGCGTTTCCACCCCCTTCCACGCATACATCTGTCCCACATACATCACCAGGTAATCATGCTGACCAATACCCAATTCCTCTCGGGCTGCAGTTTTGCTGCGGACACCAAATGCCTCGACATCCACAGCGTCCGCGATGACTGTCACCCTGCCTGACGGGATTGCAAACTCAGCGTAGCGCTGCGCCAGTAGATCGGTCAGCACAATCAGCCCATCCAGCCTTGGAGCCAGCCAGCGCTGCAGCGCCATCCCCATCCGGCTGCTGGGGAAACTGTGCGCCTCGTAAAACACCTTTCCCGCACCACCTCTGTCGGTCAGGATTAATAGTGCAGCTGTCAGACTATCGCGCGTGTAGTAAACATC
This sequence comes from uncultured Anaerolineales bacterium, assembly GCA_913031335.1. GTDB lineage: Bacteria > Chloroflexota > Anaerolineae > Anaerolineales > UBA11657 > CAJWGI01. Next base: position 1,472 of record CAJWGI010000017.1, read on the forward strand.
GGCTTTGCTCCTCAACAGCAGCGGGAAAAGCGCCAGATGATATGTCAACATCTGAATCGCAAAGACGATTTGGTAGGCGCGCAACCGACCAAACGGCAGGCGAGGCACAAGACCAAAAAGGTCAAGCGATGGAATTGCCCGGCGTGGTACGTCACGCGGAAGGTCATAAAAGGCCTGCAAATCGGTGACGCCGCGCAGCCAGGGGCGATTGGCCCGCCGCGCATGGACGATGCGCACGTCGGCATGCTCGGCCAGTGCCGCGCACGTCTTCATAATCTGAATAGCGTGCGCCTTTTCCCCCGGCATACGGGAGTTGGTGAGGTAGAGGATATTCATGAAATCCGAAACGCTGACAGCTGGGCCGGTGCGCCGATCAGCTTAGATTGGTCTGAATCTGCCGTGCTCTTCGACGAACACGACGTCGACATGAGCAAGCGCGCCGTGCTGTCCATCTGCCGCACCTACAATGTCGTATGCGACAAAGCCATAATCTCTCATCCGTGAGGTCACTTCGCACAACTCCGGTGCCGTGCCTCCTCGGTCCAGAACGGCCACCTCCAAAATAACTACATCAGCATGTCGCAACGCGTTTGTCGCGCCCCGAAAAACCGCCAATTCCGCCCCTTCCACATCAATCTTTATTAAGTACGGTCTGCGGTAATCTCCCTTATCAATCAAGCCATCCAATGTGATTACAGGAACCGTTCGCGTGGCAGCAACGCCCCCCCTTAAGTCCGAACGAATCAACGACGATTTTCGAGGGTCATTGCCGATGCGCAGCGAGCTTTCTCCCACCTTTTCCCCGGCCGCCGCGACAATATATTCACCACCGTATTGCGCGGTGATTCTTTCCAGATCAGATTGATATTCCCGTAGCGGTTCCACAAGCACAATGTGCGCCTCCGGAAAGACCTCATACAAGTCTCGGGTGCCATCCGCGACTCCGGCGTCAATAATAGTACCGGGATAGAATCCCTTTTCCTTCAGTTGCTGCATTGACTCGCGGAACGTTCTCAGAGGATAACTCCGGCGAGTAACCTTGTAACCCAGCTTGTAGAGCAATGCTCTCATCCAACGTCGTATCACAATGGACTCTCATCACCAAGAATATACGTGAAATACCATACTTGATACGAAAGCAATGCCCAGAGCTGATTGAGATAATACCCCGATCTATCCATGTGTGATGCGCACATAGACTGAATCATCCCTGCCCCACGGAGTTGACTTTTTGCGATCGCATCTGGAGCCAGCAAACACTCAGCTAATGGACGTAGTGGGCCTCTAAGCCAGCTGCTGGCAGGAGAAAAGAAGCCTGATTTTCGGCGGCGAAGAACTTCTGCGGGAAGAAGATCGGTAAAGGATTCTTTTAATAGAACCTTGGTTGTCCCTCCACGCAGCTTGTAACGTAACGGAAGCAACGCCGCGAATTCGACCAATGGGTGGCTTTGGAAAGGTGCGCGCACTTCTACACTGGCAAACATGCTGCTCATATCCATGCGCATATTGGATTCTTCTGCCAGCCAAGTTTGCCGGTCAGTGTGCATAAGACGTTCCTGAAAGGTTCCCTCCTGCCGGGCGGCAAGCGCTGCGCCAAACGCTTCTTCCGCCAGCGCATTGCGATCGGTTACTGCAGGAGCCGGTAGCAGATCTGCACGCTGCATCTCGCTGAAGATCCCATACCAACTTAGGTAGCGGGCCGTAGGTGGAAGTTCGGCTTTGACGGCGAGCTTGGCACCGGATGCAGAGAAAAACTGCATCAGCGGGGAGAAAAAATGTTTACGCAAGACAGCAGGAAACAACTTGTACCGTGATACCCAGTGGTCAGCCGTGTACCGTGTGTAGCCGCCAAACAACTCGTCTCCGCCATCGCCGCTGAGGAGCACTTTCACCCCATCTTTGCGAGCCTGACGAGCCACCATATACGTAGCCAACACTGTAGGATTTGCGATGGGTTCATCGAGCTGCGCCATCGCGCGCGGGGCGAGTTTTTCTACAGGCACCGAGGACCCCATTATCACGGAGCAATGATCGGTGCCGAAATTCCGGGCTACGAGCTCAGCATGCCGGAAGTCCTCGTTGAATTTAGGGTGAACACCGGCTGCCTCATCGAAGCCAATCGCATACGTGCGCACCGGGCGATCTAGAGCATGCGCCATGAGCCCAACAACAAGGGACGAATCGACACCACCTGAAAGGAATGCGCCCAGTGGAACATCGCTCATCAGGCGCTCTTCCACTGCCAACTTTAGCTGCTCTCGCAATTCGGCTCGGAGAGCGATTTCGTCTTGCACGCGTCCGTCGAGCGCAAGGGGCGGTGACCAGTACCTCTCCACAGCCAAGTGCCCCTTATGCCAAAAGAGGTGATGGGCTGGCGGCAGCTTGCGGATGCCAGCAAACATTGTCCAAGGGGCAGGCACATAGCCAACTGTAAAGTACAGGTCGCGCGCCTCCTCATCAACAGCCAACGTGACGGTGGGATCACGAAGCAGGGCTTTGATCTCACTGGCAAACAGCAACCCTGCCGGTGTGCTGACATAGTAAAGCGGTTTCTGCCCCAGGCGATCGCGTACCAACCATAGCCTAGCAGCCGGGGCATCCCAGAGTGCAAAGGCGAACATGCCTCGAAAGCGCTGCACGGCAGCATCACCCCATTCCTCGTACGCGTGAACCACTATCTCTGCATCGCTCTGTGAGGAATAACGATGGTCCCGCTGCGCCAGTTCAGAACGTAAGGCGTAATGGTTGTATATCTCCCCGTTGTAGACCAGCACCACATTTCGATCTTCTGAATACATGGGCTGATTCCCGGTAATAAGATCGACGATGCTCAATCGCCGCACGGCCAGCCCTATGCCGGCAGCCACGTGCTGACCGCCGCTATCTGGCCCACGATGAAAAATAGCAGCCTGCATGGCTGCAAGATTGTCGGCATCCGGCAGTTCAGCATCACGAGGAGCAATTCCGCAGATTCCACACATAATTAGAGGCTACTCCGCGATTGCCCACTTTCCCAGATCAACCCAATCCTGAGTTTCTGCCTTCCCATCCGCCGGCACCACCGCCAAACGCGCAGCGCTCAGCGGGTCGTAAAAACCGGTAGTCAGCGTGAAGTCACCGTTTCCGGGCAACGTTAGTTGCACCGATTCGCGCAACACCTCCCCCTCCGCCCACCACGAGGTCGGATGTTCGTTCCCGCGCGGCATGGCGTCAACCTGAGCCACTACTTGCCCTTCGCTCCACAGGTGCACGAAGTATTTATAATCCGTCTCCATCTCACGCTGCGCTTGCCAGTACAGCGTCAGGTCAATACTTTCTTCATGCTGCGCAATGTCGTAACCCAACAAGGTCATTTGCCCGCTGAAATCGGCATCCATACGGTGCTGCATTTCCGGCACGGAAAAGAGCCGCTTCCGCGGCACGACCTTGAGGGAAGTGCTGAAAGGACCTTCACTCTGTTCGCCGTCACGCGAAACGATTACCATCCACAGGGTGTAGTCGCCGGGCGGGAAGGCCGCGCCAAGCGGCAGTCGGTATTGCATGGTGGTCAGCAAACCTGCAGGAAGAGAAATAGTGGCATGGCCGGGCACGATTTCTGTCTCGGTTTCATATGCCATCTCGCTGTCATCAGAAATCAATCGCCAGCGCAATTTCACCTCCTTCGCGGGGAAATTCAGAATGCGCCAGGTGACAAGAACTTCGAGCGGCGGCCCCGGCTGGAATTCGTCAGGGATGACCAGGTCAACTAGCGCGAGGTCGTCCCACCTGGCCAGCGGGTACCCTCCCGCACGAATCTGGATGACGCCCAATGTGCCCCCACTCTCACCCGAGGCATCGAGCGTCTCGGCGCTGTGGATATCATTGTACATGCCGAAATGCAGAAACAGAGGGCCGTCTTCCGGCAAACTCTCACCTACCACAAGTTCCATTCGATTCATCGCCAGCTCGCCGATACGCTGCTGACCAACCGGAAGCGCGGGCATGTCCACCTGGGCATATTTTGTGCCACTTCCATCTACCAGATGCATGAATACTGCGTAGTTCTCTGACAACAGCTCGTCAACCCGCCAGATCATGAAAACCGTCCACGGCTGCCCGGCCAGAGGCCAGCTGTCTGAGTCCTCACGCAAGAAGCCGAGCACGGTCGCGCCACAGGTGAAACGCACCGGCTCCAGTGGAATCAAATTAGGCTTGAAATGCTGTGCAGCAGGCAATTCGGACAGACGAAACCCTTGTTGCACAATCTCGCCGCCAGAGAACACAGTGGGCCTACCAGTGTAATCCTCCCAGCCAAGCAGGACCGCGCCCTCGGCGGGAAGCGGAAGCGCGCGGTCGGGCCGCACCACACGCGCATCACGGCCTTCACGCAGCGCTTCCCAGCGCAGCCAATCGCGGTCGTTGATGTCGGATGCCAGCAGCAATAGGCCGCGGTCAGAAGCCTGGGCCCGAGCCACAGCCGTTTCGATGGCGGCCACTTGTTCATCAAGGGACACGCGTCCAAGGCTAAGATCGTAACGAATGTTAAATAGAATCTGCGTTAATGCGAGCAGGCCTAACACGAGCAACCCCAACCACCGAAGGCCGTTGCTCGGCTCACCATCTCGACCCAGACGGAACACTCCGCCCCCCCGTGTTTTTCGATGCGCCAGCAGGCTGCCAATCATCACGCCTTGAACGAGAAAGGCAAATCCATATCCCGACCAGATGAAATGATCCTCGTAGCGCGCGGAGAGAGCGAGCAGCAACAATGGCGGCAGCAGATACCCGAGGGCAACTGCCGCTCCGGTCACCCGGCCGCGGCGGACTATCGCGGGCGCAAGCAAAACGACCAATCCCACAAGAGTGAGAACCGGCTGAATCGGTTGTGTCCAGTTCTGCTCCCAATTCCCCAGCTGTTGATACAAGCGGGTGAACATATGCAGATCGGATTGACCCTCCGCGCCAGCGCGGAAGCCTTTCACCATTTCGCCACCACTGAGGTCGCTAGACCCCAGGTTGTCGATATTGTCGAGATACACGCCGATCATCCACGGCATGGTCAGGAGAAGCGCCAGCGCTGCTCCTACCAGAGCGTGCATCACGGTGGCCCGGCGTTGCGAGCGGCTCCGGCGCCAAGCGCTCACCCAGAGCACGACGGTAATTGGCGCCAGCAGAAAGGTTCCGGGGTGACATTGCCCACCCAAAGTGAGCATTGGCAGGTGCGCTATTCTGGCCCACTTCTTTCCGCCGCAGTATCCGAGCAATCCGGTCCAAACATAGGCGAGCGCAAACGGTGTCTGCAAGCTGGGATTCCAGATTCCGCGGGCCATGAACACAGCCTCTGGATGGACCGCAAAAAGCAGCGCGGAAACCAGACCGGCTTTGCGCCCGAAAAAACGGCCGCCGATGGCGAAGATGAGAGCGGTGGCAACCACATGGGCTGCACCGGTCATCATCCGCGCCAGTCTCGGGTCGGGTTTGATCAATAACGGCAGCGCATAGATGTAAATGGAGACCGGTCCGTGGTACCCCCGGAAGTTGAAGTAGGGCATCGGGAGCCCCAAAAGCTCAAGCTTTCCATGCCGAGCGACCGCAATGGCCTTCAAAGTATGCACGGCCCCGTCGTTCTCCAGGCGCTCCAACCCGGTATTCATCCAGCGCAGGCCAGCCGCCAGGACGAGCACCACCACCATCGGGGCGTAGTGAGCCGTGGTTCCAAGCCGCCGGTCACTCATCGGGCGTCTCAATAAGCGTCACCCAGCCGCCGTCGGCCATTGCGCCGTCCGGCAGCACCACGCCAAGGCGCTCCCCGGTTGCGGGATCGTAAAACCCGGTGGTGACGCCAAAGTTTTCGCTCCCCAAATCCCCAACATCGAACAGCACCTGTTCGCTGACTACTTCTCCCGGAGCCCACCAGGAAGTCGGGTATTGCCAGGCCACAGGCATCGAATCGACCTGCGCCACCACTGTCTCGCCCTGCCACAGATGCACAAAGTATTTGTAGTCTCGCGGGAGGTATCCGAGCGCGCGCCAGAAAAGGGTCAGCTCCAAGTTAGCTTCCTTCTGCGCCAACTCGTACCCCAGTATTTCAATCTCTCCGCCGAAGGTCGCCCGAACAGCATGCTCAAGCGGCGGCACCGAAAACGTGCGCTCGCGGGAGGAGACATTCACAACCGTCACAAATGGTTCATAGAATGAATCACCCTTCTTGTTGACAAGCTGCACCTCAAAGCGGTGTTCGCCCGGCGCGATGTCGCTCGGCACGCGTAGATCGTATTTCTCGGCGGCGAAGACGCCCTGCGGCCAACCGGACTGAGGGACATTCGGTACGACATCAGTCACGGTAGAATAGACCTGCAAATCATTGTCGTCAAACACTCGCCAGCGCAGCTGTAGTTTTTCCACCAGCGCCTGAGTTGCGTGCCAGTTCGCGCGTACGCTGATAGGAGGCCCCGGCTGCATTGGGCTGCTCACCTCGATGCCGGAGAGTTCCAGACCGTTGCGCCAGACGGCCATCGGGAGACCACCTGCGCGAATCTGGATTGTGCCCGTGCTGCCGGTTCCGTTGCCCGCAGCGTCCAGCAACTCGACCTGACTCTCGCCGGCGTACATCCCGAAGCGGAGATGGAGCGCACCGGTTTCCGGCAAATTATCCGCCAAATCCAGATCAAACTGGCTCGCGTAAAACCCACCGGCGCGCCACTGCGCGGCCGCAAATCCACGCCGGTCGGCCTGCGCGTATTTGTGGCCGTCGGCAGCGGTGAGATGCGTGAATACTTTGAAGTCCGGCGGGGCCTCCCCCACAGCCTGCCAGATCATGATGATGCTCCAGCGCTCCCCGGCCCTCGGCAGACTATCTGCAGCCGAACGGAAAAAGCCGTGAACGACGACGCCATTGGAGAATCGAAACGGATGCAGCGCACGCATGTCAGCGCTGAAATGCTTAGCTGGCGACAGCTGCGCCATCCGCGCCATGCCGGGCATGCTCTCGCCACCAGCGAACCAGAAGTCGCGGTCCTCGTTGCGCGCGTCACCCACCAGAACCGCGCCCTCATCCGGTAGCGGCAGTGCGCGGTCGGGCTGGACAAGGGCGGCATCCAGGCCATGTTTCAGGAAAGCATATTCCCGCAGGAACGCCCAGGTCAGTCCGCCGTGCCCGGGTGAGAGCAGTACCATCAATTCGCGCTCCGCCTGCCTCGCGCGGTTTACGGCAACATCCATGGCGCTCACCAGTTCATGCGGAGAAACAGGGGGCGGCGCGCGTTCGGTGAAGATGTAATCGGCGACCTGGTTTGCGACCAGCGCGAACGCCAACAGAAAAGCGGGCCACTTGAGGCTGTGCCGGAGCACCGCACCACGAGAATCCCGCCGCTGCCTCTCCTGTCCGAATGCCGCCGGGCGCGCCACGACCACTCCCAAAACCGCGCCCTGGATGAGAAAGGCATTCGGCATGCTGGGCCACCAGTAATCCACAACCCAGTGGGCCTGGATGAGCCACGTCACCGCGGGAACGATCATCAGGCCCAGCACGATTATTAAACCGGGGAGCGCCTTTCGACTGCGTGCTGCCCTCACCAGCAGCCAGCCCGCGCCTATCAGAGTGATGCCCGCCTGCACCGGCCGCAGCCGGTTCTCGGGCACTCGTTCCAGGTCGTACGCCAACCGCAGGATATGTCCAAGACCGCCGAAGCCGATGCTATCTTGCACTTCGCCCGTAGAAGGCATATTCTGAACTCTCTGCAGCACATCCACATGCTGCGAAAACTGATACACGCCGATGCCCCAGGGTAGCAGCGTTGCTGCCGCGATACCTGCGCTTACCATGGTCTGGAACAGCAGGGCGCGGCGCTGCCGCGGCCAGTTTATCCAACTGTGAATCAGCAGGGCCGCAGAAATTGGCGCCAGTGCGAAAGAATACGGGTGGCACTGTCCCGCCAGACTGAGCAGCGGTAAATGCGCCATCCGCGCCCAGCCCCTGTTTTCATAGTAACCGAGCAGCCCGGTTATGACGTAGAGCATCACCAGCGGCGCGCCCAACCGCACGTTGTCAATCGCTCGACTCGCAAACACCATGTGGGGATGCACAGCGTACAAGATCGAGCCGACAATTGCGGCCCAGCGCCCGAAATATCGATGGGCAATTAGATACAGCACGCCCACCGCAACCGTATTCATCAACCCGGTGAAAACCTGTGCGCCTCTCGGGTCGGGACTGAAGAGATAGGGAATCGCGTAAAGATAGACCGAGAGCGGCGAATGCACCAACCCCAAGGATGACGGCGGGCCCAGCAGGTGCGTCTCGCCGTAGCGCGCAATTTGGATTGCTTTGATGCTAATGTAGGCATCATCACCGCCAAAGAACTCGGCACCGGCATCGTGAGTGCGCAGGAAGGCAGCCAGCAGCAGAATAGGCAAAAGGAAGGCGTGTTGCCTCGCGAAGCTAATTATTCTCACGGCCGACGCGCTCCTGCGTCCGAGGTCGTGTTCTTAGGCAACATTTCTGGAATCTACGCAGCCGCCCGCACTATCTCCACCAGCCGCAGCGCGAATTGTTGCAGCCCGTATATGCGCTCCACACCGCTCCGCAAGTCATTTCCGAGCAGCGCCCGTTCTTCCGCGGGAATGCTAATCGCGATGCACAATTGCTCCGAGAGTGAGGCCGCGTCCTCGCCGCGCACTAGCTGCAAGCCGGAGGCAGCCATCGCCAGCGCCGCGAAGGCCTGGTTCCGCACCAGCGTCGGCACGCCGCACGCCATCCCCTCCAGCACGGCTTTGTCCATGCCGCCCGTCGGGCAAAGGTTGACATGCACGCTCGCACGTTGGAATTCGCGCACAATCTGTGAATACGCAATTGGGCCAACCAATTCCACAATTCCTTCCAGCCCGGCGCGCACGATGCGCGCCTGCAATTGAGTCGCGTAATCTGACGGAGCGTTGCCCTCGTCACCGCCAACGATACGCACCCGGAAGGCGCTGCGCCCAAGGCTCTCAGACAGTCGTGCCACGGCGTCAATCAATAACTCGTAATTCTTAATCGGCGCGCGCCGGCCCACCGCCAGCACCACCGGCGGCGAAACTCGCGCGGCCGGTTCCGGTTTGAAATGCTCGGTATCGATGCCGTGCCCAATCACGCGCAGCTTCGCCGAACTCAATCGGAAACTTTCCGGCGATGCAGTCACCACGCTATCAACCAGGGCAGTCGCCGCACGAAGCGGCGAGCCCACATGTCGATGCGTGTACCAGAAGACAATCGGCCAGCCGCGCAGTTTCGCCAGAGGCGCAATTGCCAGAACATATTGCGGGCTAAACTGGCAGAAGGCCGCATCGACCCCGTCCCGCAGCCGCCAAATCGTCTGAAAAAAACGCGGCCATCGCGTGACACGGCGCCCCCCCCGCTCCTTTCCCAGCGAGTGCACGCGCACGTTTTCGGGCAACTCGGCTGCGCCCGCCGCCAGACAGACCACCTCAATGCGTTCCAAATGAGAGGCCAGTGCACTGACCCAGCCGACAACATGACCGACAAGCGAGTCGTGAGCGTCCACTTTGTAGGTGATATAAAGTAATCTCATGTCGCCGCCAGGTGATGATACCCGTGGGCATACTCTCGGATTACGCGCGATTTTTCGAAGCGCTGCACCGAGCGCGGCGCCGCCAGCGCCATGCGGGCGCGCAATTCAGGGACAGCGACGATTTGCTCCAACCGCGCCGCGATATCATCCGCCGACCAATCGATAGAGAATCCGTTCACCTCATCCTGCACCAATTCCCCCGCCAGCCCCACCCGTGTACTGATTACCGGCACGCCACACGCCAGCGCTTCGGCCACCACCCGCGGGCCGCCTTCGCTGAACGAAGTACAGATTAGACAGCGAGAGCGGCGGTACATGTCGGCCAGCTCGCCGGGCGCTGCCACCCAATCGTGGAACTCAACACTTGCAGCCGGCCGCAGTCCGGCAGCCCGC
>CAJWGI010000018.1 GCA_913031335.1 uncultured Anaerolineales bacterium
CCCCCCCCAAAAAAAAAAAACAATCATGGCAATAAAAGCACTCATTTTCGACTTCGGCGGCGTGGTGATGCGAACGAAGGGCAACGGCCCGCGCCGGTATTGGAAAGAACGGCTTGGCATGGATGAGTGGGATCTCGCGCGGCTCGTCTTCGGCAATCCGGTCGCCGATCGCGCCATGATCGGGCAGGCGACGGATGCGGAAGCGTGGGACTACGTCCGGGCGGAACTCGGAATTTCGGAAGTGGAAGTGAACGATGTGCGCGACTTCTTCTTCTCCGGGGATAGGATCGATTTAACCCTGACGGACTTCGTCACCGCACGGCGTGGCCGGTACCGGACGGCAATCCTGAGCAATGCGTGGCTTAGCGCGCGACAGTTGTTCGGCCTTTATCCTGCGGTACAGGAGGCGTTTGAAATTTGGGTCATATCCGCCGAGGAGGGCGTCGCCAAGCCGGACGCGAAAATCTATCAACGCACCCTCGCGCGGCTTGCGGTGGAACCGTCGGAAGCCGTCTTCGTGGACGATTTTGAGGAAAACGCGGACGCCGCACAGGCGCTCGGCATGCACGCAATCCACTTTCAGAGCGACACCGACATCGCCGTCGAAATGACGAAACTGGGAGTGAAATAACTGAAGTGAGTGAAGTATTGCCAAAACCCACAGCCATGTCAGATAATAGTCCGTTTAAAATCCTTACCGAGGATCAAATCCAGAGTATTCATCAAACGGCGCTTGGCTTGCTTGAAGAAATTGGCGTCTTAGTCAAAGAGCCGCGCGCACGGCGCTACTTCAAGCAGGCCGGCGCCGTCGTCGATGAGGACAACATGCGGGTGCGGATTCAGCCCGATATCGTCGCAGAGGCCATCAAGCAGGCCCCCTCTCGTTTCACGCTCCATGCCCGCAAACCAGACAATACCGTCGAAGTCGATTACCGACGGCTGCACATCGAACCGATGATCGGGCGTCTCAACATTCTCGACCTCGACACAGGCGAGCGCCGCCGCACCAGCATCACGGATGTGGCAAACTTGGTGCGTGTGGCCGACGCCATGGAGAACTACCATCTGCTCCACAGCGGGGCGATTATGCCCAGCATCGAGGGCGTTTCGCTGCACGCCGCGCACGTGAATGGGTATCTCACCAGCGTGCGCAACACCGGAAAGGTCGTCAAGGCTTCGTCGCGCGGGCGGGAGACGGCGGAGGATTGTATCCGTATGGCCGCTGTCGTAGCCGGCGGCGAAGAGGCACTGCGGCAGCGCCCAAACGTCTTCACGACCGTAAACCCGGTTGCGCCGCTGCAGCACGATCAAGGTCTAACCGAAGGCTTGATAGAATACGCTTCGTATGGCCTGCCCATCGACGTCACCAGCGAGCCGCAGGCGGGGGCAACCGCGCCTGTCACCCTGGCCGGCCTGCTCGCACAGCAGACGGCCGATGTGCTCAGCGGAATCACGTTGGCGCAACTTGTGAATCCCGGCACGCCGGTATGGTATGGCACGTGTGGCGCGATCATGGACATGAAGCTGGGCGCGATTGCATTGGGAGCAGTCGAAGCCGGTCTGATCAATGCTGCCTCGGCGCAGTTAGCTGCCCACTACAACATTCCATGCCGGGGCACCGGTGCTGCAACGGAGTCAAAACTTCTCGACATACAGGCCGGGTACGAGAAAGCCATCACGCTGCTCATGGCAGCGCTGGGGGGCATCAATTGCATTTTCTACCCGGGCGTCCTCGAACACGCTTTGACCATCAGCCTTGAAAGCCTGGTGATCGACAACGAAATCTGCGGTATGGCCCTGCGCGCTTTGCGAGGCATCGAGGTTAACGCCGATACTTTGGCAGTACCGGTGATTGAAGCGGTGGGGCCGGGAGGCAACTTTCTGGGCCAGCGCCACACGTTGAACTTCCTGCAACAAGAGCAATTCATGCCCAGTCTCAGCAACCGCCAAACTCGCGAGGACTGGCTTTCGAGAGCGGGTGGCAAGTCAGGTTGGGAGCGCGCCAAAGACGAAGTGCGACGCATCCTGGCTGAGCATGAGCCTCCACCATTAGACGCAAGTGTCGAGGCGGAATTGGAGCGCATTGTGGGTGAAGTCGAGGCCCGACAAAGGTGAAACACAAAGCGTGAAACGTGAAAATGCGCCACACGCTTCACACTTGAGATGATGCTATGCAACAACACGAAATTGAATTTCTCTATCTCACCCAGGATGACGTGCGCGCGGCCGGCCTGACGATGGCGCTGGCTTTGGAAGCCGTCGAGAAAACTTTCCGGCTCTACGCCGAGGGCAAGATCAACATGCCGCACAAAACAGTGCTTGACCTGGGAGAGCGGGAGCGCGGGCGCGTCAACGCTATGCCGGCATACGTCGGTGGCGAGTTCGACGTATGCGGCATCAAGTGGATCGCCGGCTTTCCTCATAATCCGATCAAACATAATCTACCTCGAGGCATTGGCCTGCTCTTGATCAACGACGCGTGGACCGGCGTGCCCTTGGCCATCATGGATGCGACATTGATTAGCGCCATGCGTACCGGTGCGGCTACCGGCGTCGGCGCAAAGTACCTCGCGCGGTCGGAGTCCGAGGTAGTTGCGCTGATCGGCGCAGGCGTGCAGGCGCGCACCCAGCTTGAAGCTTTGCAGGCGACCGTGCCTGGTTTGCGCCGGGCGCGCGCCTACGATGTGCGCGCCGAAACGGCGCACGCCTTTGCGGTCGAGATGCGTGCGGCGCTGGGTATGGATGTGCAAGCGGTGGATACGCCGCAGGAAGCTGTCGAGGGTGCGGACGTGATCGTGACCGCCACCGTGGCCGACGAGCCGATCGTGAAAGATGCCTGGGTGAAGCCCGGCAGCCTGTTTGCGCACGTCGGTTCGTACCAGGAGGAAGAGGAGGCCGTCGTCGTAAACGCCGACATGCTTGTGGTCGACGACTGGGAGACTGTGCTGCACCGGGAGACGCCCATTCTGGCGAAGATGTTCTTGGCAGGCCGGTTATCGGAAGCGGACATCCACGCCGACCTGGGCGAGATCATCCTGGGCCGGAAACCCGGCCGGCGCGCGGAGAGCGAGCGTATTTTCTACGCACCTATTGGAATGGGGAGTGAGGATGTCGCCGTTGGATGGGAGGTCTATCGGCTGGCTCAAGAGAAGGGTCTGGGCCGACGCCTGCCGCTTTTTGACTATAATCATGGGAGAGGATAGATGTCTAAACATGACGATATTATCGAGCGCATGCAGGAGAGCATTATTGAGGCAGAAGAGGAAGATGCTGAGGCCGCCGCCGAGGCAGCCCTGGCCGCTGGGATGGATCCGCTCGACGCGGTCGAGAAAGGCTTTGCAGAACCAATCCGTAATTTGGGTGAGGCGTTCAATCGGATGGAGATTTTCCTGCCCCAACTCGTTCTTAGCGCCGCGGCAATGAAGGCGGGCCTCAGCGTGTTGGAGCCAGCCCTCAAAGCCCGCGCCGACTACGAGGCATCCCGCAAAGGGACGGTCGCAATTGGCACAGTCGAAGGCGATATTCACGACATCGGCAAGACGGTCGTCATCGCTATGCTACGTTCTGCCGGTTACGAAGTCCACGACCTGGGGGCGGATGTACCCATGCCCAATTTCCTGCAAGTGGCCCAACAAGTCAAGGCCGATGTCATTGCTATGTCAGCGCTGCTTTCCACTACGATGCTTCGGCAGCGTGACCTTATCGAGTTGATGGAGATAAAGGGTGTGCGCGGCATGTATTACGTGATTGTCGGCGGCGCGCCGGTGAACGAGAGCTGGGCGCGGGAAATCGGTGCCGACGCCTTCGCGCTCGACGCCTTTGAGACAGTGGCAGTGCTGAATGCACGCGAACGATTGGAGTCATCTAATGCTTAACTACCTTGAAGCTATCAAACGAGCCGAGACCGGGCCTATGTCAATGTCTGACGATTTCGCCATACAGCTCATTGCGAAGAAAGTGACAGAGCTGCAGAGGAAGTACGATATTCGTTATGATCCTGACGTACGCGTCAATACTGACGACGACCTGGCCGACCGCGTCTGGCAAGCTGGACGCGAATTGATCCTCCACACGGGGCTTTTTAGTCTCAACAGCCGGCGCCGGATCATGTTCGACGAGCAGGAAATCGACGAGACGCTGGCGGCCGTCAGGCCCGAGTTCACTGCCGGCGAAGGCAAAGATGCCGCGCACGTCTACCGGCGCGACGTAGAGGACACACGCCCCCCGGTGATCTTCGGTGGACCGTTCAATGCTGACGTTCACGAAGACATGTTTGTCAAGCTCAACGAGGCATTCGCAAGTGAACCCTTAGTTGACGTGCTGCTTCTGCCCGGCTACCTCAAGAACTTGGATGGCATCGACATTCGCCCAAACTCTGGGCTTTCGACTCGCGCTGCCATGCTGTACGGTCGGTGGTCACGTGAGGCAATCGATCGCGCTGGTCGACCTGGGATGCCGATCGTTGGGCACGCCGTGATGGCGTTGAACGAAATCGCGTGCACAAATGAGGAATGGGGCTTGCGCAAGAATGACTTGCGCGCCTATGCCATCATCTCTGAACTGCAAGTGGACGACGTAACGCTTACGCGGCTTGCTTACTACCACGCCATTGGCAGCCCGGTATACATATCGTCTACGCCCCTTATTGGTGGGTTTGGCGGTGGCCCGGATGGCACGGCCATCATTGGCGTAGCGGCACATGTTGCATCAGTCATGCTTGGCAGTCATGTCATGCACCTCGGCCCGCAACATATCCAGTTGAAACAACAAACGAATGCGATGTCACTGTGGATGGGCAGCGTTATCAAGCAAGCCGTGGCACGCAACAGTAAAATGATAAACACGACCAGCGTGACCACCTCCGGCCGGCCAGGGTCACTGCAATATATTTATGAGTTCTCGGCGTTGGCTCTTAGCGTAGTAACTAGCGGCAGCAATCTTACCGGACCGCGCCCGGCCGAACCACTGGGGTGGAACAATGTTAGCCCATTGATGTGCCGCCTTTTCGCTGAAGTCGGTCGAGCTGCGGCCAAACTCGACCGGGAAGAGGCAGATCGTATCGTAGAAGCTCTCCACGAAAAATACAAGGATACCATTCAATTGAAGGATGCCCCCAAAGGTTTGTCGTTCGAGGCGATGTACGATGTGAACACGCTGCAGCCAAATGAGGGGCACCGCGCGTTATACATGCAAGGGAAGACCGAGTTGAGAGAGTTGGGGATTCCGTTGGAATAATCGTTTGCCGGTGCAGAAACTGTGCCCGGTTATGATGGCGCTAACAGTACCGTAGGGGCACCAATGGGCAGACGAGCGAGAGGGTCGTGATGGTAGAAAAGGACCGAATTGTCGGTAGAGGCAAGCGTGAGGGAGCAAGATTATTCCCTGTATAGCGTGTAGAGATTCTGCCTACCATGTAGTTCTGCGATTAAGCCTAACAGAACAAAGTTGGTATCGACATACTCGAATCGACTTACCAGAATTGACATGAGTATTGGTGCACGTGTATAGTATAAAAGCGGTGGCGTCAACGAAGTGCCAGATAAGCTCGTGATCCTTAGCACTCGAATATCAGTTGCTGACGGCTAACTTTCTAAAAGATGAATAGGGACTCCGCTGCACAAGTGTATCTGGTCGCATGTGATCGTTACGTACCTCTAGCTATCAAGGAGGGCGTACAGGCTGCATCTGAGGCACTGGGCATATCGCTCAATGGCCTTAGAGATGCAGTGTTGCACGTTGACTGCCGGTGGGTACACCCGCGTTATGCTCCTAGCGCTTACGTCCATACTGACTTGATTAGGGGCTTGGCGGGCACACTACCAGCAGGTACTCTCACCATCGGAGCACGCAGCCGGGTCAGATTTCCCACACGCTACAGCTTCCGCCAGGCGGGATATGCCCAAGTAGCTACTGCACTCAACGCCCGATTGACGCAATTCGATGAGGTCGCGACTGGGACAGTTGAGCTTAGTCAACCAACAACTATGCAACCGAAAATTGAGCTACCTGTCCCCTGGCTGCAGGCCGCGTTCACCATTTCCATCCCGAAACTAACGAGTAGCACGTTAGTGCCCTTTGCCGGCGCGATGCGTCACTTCCAGAATCTATTGCCAGCACAGCTTCAGACAGAGAATCACCATCTCCTTCCTAAAAAAATGGTGGATTTGCTCTCCGCGGTCTCGCCAAACCTGATTGTGGTGGACGCGATTCAGGCGCTGCACAAAGGGGGCGAACTATCCGGCGAGCCGGTAGATTTAGGTGTCTTGATCGTGGGTACGGATGCAGTAGCCGTGGATATGATTTGCGCAGTTGCGCTTGGCCTAGAACCGGAACAGGTAAACTTCATACGGGAGGCATCTGCGCGCGGCATCGGGCCGAAAAACTTGGACGCCGTTTCCGTGCTTGGAGATCTTAGCTTGGGGGAGTTACAAGCGCGAGCGCAACGGGTGAAATTGCTCGATCCAAACCCTGCAAAATACCCGCTGCCAGAACAAATTAAGGTTGTGCGCTCGGCAAAGGCCCGCAACTCGGGCGTTTCTGGAGATTTAACGGATGCACTGCTAATGTTGGAACGGGCAGGAGTAAGTCTGAATGGTTCCCGCGAGACCGCTATTATCATCGGCGCAGTCTCAGAAATACCGCGGGGAAAATCCGATTACGCCACAATCATCTTCCTCGACGATACCTCTCGTGGTGAATACAGCGGCTACAGCCGGGTCGTGCGCTTACGAGGCCGCAACATACCTCTTAGCCAGTTGTTTCATGAGGTGCCGTACGCTATGAAAGTAACCAACGTCCGCGCCGAGCTCAGCGCCGGATTCCTTTTCGACAAGTGGAAGGCCGGTCTAGCGAAAACATGGAGGCGCGGGATCGCGTAACGGATTGTTCGTCGCTGTGTTACCACATATATGCAATGCTGGGGAGGTGCGAATGGAAAGATGAACAACTACTCACTAGTCACGCGCAGTAAAGGCAGAGGTGTGCTTATTGATCAATAACAAGTAAAAGTAGTGAATTTCATAGGTGTTTATCGCAGGTTGTGAGGGTTAGTATGCGCGCGTAGACGTCGTATTCACCAAGAAAACAGGAGAGATAAAATGTTTGCAACTTTACAACGAATTGGACGTTCGCTGATGCTTCCGATCGCAGTGATGCCGGTGGCCGCGTTACTACTGCGCTTCGGGCAGGATGATGTGCTTGGTATTGCCTGGCTCGCTGACGCTGGCGGCGCGATTTTTGGCAATCTCGCACTGCTGTTTGCGATCGGTGTGGCGGTTGGCTTTACCAAGGATGCTGGCACGGCGGGCATCGCCGGAGCAGTAGGCTACTGGGTGTTCAGCAAAGTACAGGGTGACATCAATGCGATTGCCCATCCCGATCATACGAGCAACATGGGAGTGTTAGCCGGTATCCTGATGGGTCTGCTGGCCGCCAACATGTACGACAAGTACCATACGATCAGACTTCCGGAGTGGTTGAACTTCTTTGGCGGCAAGCGCTTTGTGCCAATTGTGACTTCCTTTTGGGCTGTCATTTTGGGCCTCGTGTTCGGTTGGTTGTGGTACTGGCCGGAACAGATATTGGCGGCCGTGGGCAACTGGGCAATTGGGGCCGGTGCGATCGGCGCAGCGGTGCACGCGTTCTTAAATCGCTTGCTGATTCCGCTAGGTTTGCACCACGTGCTCAACTCCATTGCCTGGTTCCAGTTCGGCGATCTGACGAACTTCTTTGATTCTGCGGGTAAGGAAGGTGGTCTCTTCATGACCGGCTTCTTCCCCATAATGATGTTCGGATTGCCAGCAGCCGCATACGCAATGTACGTTTGCGCAAGGGCTGCTAACAAGAAGGCTGTCGGCGGTGTGATGTTTAGTGCGGCGCTGACCTCACTACTGACCGGCATCACAGAGCCGATCGAGTTCGCCTTCATGTTTGTGGCGCCGGTGTTATACGTGGTGCACGCACTGCTTACCGGTGTCTCTGCACTGGTCACCGTAGGCCTGGGCATGCGAAGCGGCTTCGGCTTTTCGGCCGGTCTCACGGACTACCTGCTCAACTTCGGCATTGCTACCAACCCGGTAGGGCTGCTTCTTGTGGGCGTGGCCTTCGGCGTGGTTTACTACCTAGTTTTCGTCGCGCTGATCAAGGCCCAAGACATCCCGACACCGGGACGCGAACCGGAGGCAGCAGAGTAATATAGCGCGTTAGTAGTGTGCTGGCGTCGGTTTTGTCAGTGTACACGCACTATGTCCGTTTAGGAGGGATGGCTGGCCTGTGCGCTGGTCATCTCTCTTTCTTTCAGGATCGCGAGGTAATCTAACAGTGGAAGAACAAGCAAAGCAATTCATTGAAGCACTCGGCGGCGAAGATAACATCGAAGAAATAGAGGGATGCATCACGCGGCTACGGGGAACCCTGGTTGATCCATCCAAGGTCGACCAGAAAATGCTGCAATCGCTGCGGATTGTGGGCCGACCAATCATTATGGGAAACGGGATTCAGGTGGTAGTCGGAACACACGCAGAACTCATCGGAACAGCGATGAACAAAATAATGAAAGATGGATGACCCAGATACAAATACTTTCTCCGTTCTCAGGTACCGTGGTTCGCATGGAGGATGTTCCTGACCCTGTATTTGCTCAGAAAATGCTTGGTGACGGGCTTGCGGTGCATCCAGATGAAGGCTTGGCAGTCGCGCCTATAAGTGGCAAACTGATAATATTCCACAGTGCAGGGCATGCATTCGCAATCGAAGCGGCGAAAGGTCGTATCACCGTTCTGGTGCATATTGGACTGGACACCGTGCGGATGAAAGGCGAGGGGTTTCGTTGCCTTTCACAAGTTGGCGACCGAGTCTCGGCCGGGCAGCGACTGGTTGATTTCAATCTAAGCGCCATCACAAAAGCAGGTTATTCTGTTGTATCGCCTGTGCTTCTGCCGGAGCCGCCAGAGGCCATGCGCTTGGTGAAAAGTGAGGCGACACATGTTTCTGCGGGGGTTGACCTCTTGCTGACGGCGATTACCCCATAATCGAGGGGTGCTCTGTGATGACCAAGCGTATTCTCGACGCAAATACATCCGACCTTATAGCGCTGCGTGGCCGCCGGCTAGCCTGGTGCCAAATGGCTGCATCGCTGCGGCGGTAGCACATAGGATCTCAACGGGACAAAGTGGCTGCTGTACTGGTGGGGGGAAAGGTGTGCACCCCGGAAGGAATCCTCGAGCCTGGAGTGGTGCTCATCGAAGGGGAGAACATCAGCGCGGTGGCGCATGAGCGCCAATTGCAGCCGCCGCCTGGGGTGGAGATTGTGGACGCCGCCGGAAGTTGGGTGCTGCCGGGTTTCATCGATGTACACATTCACGGCCTGCTCGGGCATGATTGTATGGGTCTGGGTCTGGCCGACGTCATTCGTGGACTTCCCGCTTTCGGGGTGACTGCATTCATGGCCACTACTGTCACCCGGCCCGCAGTGGAAATTGACGCACTCATCCCGCAGATGGCAGCAGTGCTGGCAGACCCTCCATCCGGCGCACGATGTCTGGGTATTCATGTGGAAGGCCCACATCTTTCCCCAAAACGCCCGGGCATGGCAAACCCGGAATGGTTTCTTCCACTCAGCTGTGCTGAACTAGACCGCTTTCAAGAGCTGGCTGCTGGCTCGGTGTCTATGCTGACATTCGCGCCGGAGGAAGGCGCTGCTATGGAAACCATGCCTTATTTAGTTGAGAACGATGTTGTGCCGGTCATTGGGCATTCAGACGCCGATTTTGAACTGGTTGAGCGAGCAGTTGCGCTCGGCCTCAGCCAGGCCACTCACACCTTCAATGCTATGAGTCCGTTGCACCATCGCGCGCCGGGCGTTGCCGGGGCTGTCATGGCCTTGCCGCAGATCGTGGCACAGTTGATTGGGGATGGGCACCACGTGCATGCGGGCGCCATGAAGGTGCTGCTCAACGCGAAGGGCGTGGAGGGCACCTGCCTCATCTCGGACGCGGCGCCCTTCGCCGGACTACCGGCCGGTGAATACCGGTGGGGTGAATACAGAGTGCTGGTTGACGGGGAGACCAGTCGCCTTGCCGACGGTACGCTGGCGGGCGCGCACGCACTACTGGATTCCGGTTTCAGGAACCTGATAAATCTCGTCGGATTAAACCCGGCCGAAGCGAGCCAATGTGCCAGCACGGTTCCGGCGAAATCCGTTGGCTTCGGGGATCGCAAGGGGCAGCTTCTTCCCGGCTACGATGCGGATATCGCTGTGCTTGATGCGGACTTTTGGCCGCAACTCACCATTGTGGAAGGTGACGTTGTCTGGCGCGCGCACGCTTGAGATCCGCCTATGAGCGAAACTCTGCTTCAACGCGAAATCCGGCAACAACCGGAGGTATTGCAGAATCTGTTGACTCAGGAAAATGCAGCCGTCACGGCCGTCGCCGCAGCCATCCGCGAGCGCAAACCGCGCCTGGTGATGTTCGCGGCACGGGGCAGCTCAGACAATGCCGCCAGATACGGACAGTATCTTTTTGGGTCACAGAACCGCCTGCCCGTTGCCCTGGCAACGCCATCGCTTTTCACGCTTTACGAAACGCCCCCGGATTTGCGTGATGCTCTTGTCATCGGCATTTCCCAGTCCGGTCAATCGCCGGATATAGTGGCGGTGATGCAGGAGGGCAATCGTCAGGGCGCGATTTCTCTTGCCCTCACCAACACCCCGGATTCGCCGCTTGCCGAGCAGGCACAATACACTCTAAGTCTGCGGGCTGGCCGGGAAGAGAGCGTTGCCGCCACCAAAACCTACACGGCCTCATTGTTGTTGTTGGCTATGTTAGGCATGGCGCTTAATGAGGACGCCGTCGGAGCGCAGGCTCTGCAGCAAGTGCCCGGAATGTTCACTCAGACCCTGGCTAAGTGTCAGCCTGTCATGGAATGCTCCCGATCGTATCAGGATGCGCAGGCGTTCGTGGTCCTGGGACGCGGTTACAACTATGCGACCGCCTACGAGATTGCGCTGAAGTTGAAGGAACTGGCGTATATCCTGGCGGAACCTTACTCCTCGGCGGATTTCAGGCATGGTCCTGTCTCCATTGTTCAGCGTGGATTCCCGGTAATTGCGGTTGTGGCTGAGGGCAGGGTGGCGGCAGAAACGCTGCAGCTGCTGCGCGAGCTGCGAGAGCGCGGCGCGAGAATAATCGTCATCTCTGCCCTGGACGAAGCAGCGGAAATTGCCGACACGGTGCTAAGCATCCCTGCCGGCATCCCCGAACATATTTCTCCGCTCGTCAGTGTTCTTCCAGGTCAGATGCTTGCGCTGGGGTTGACGCTCGCAAAAGGACTCAACCCCGAC
>CAJWGI010000019.1 GCA_913031335.1 uncultured Anaerolineales bacterium
ATAAAGGAGAGTGTCGGCCATATATCTGCATGGGAATACACCAGCAACGCCCAGTGCCAGGAGCCTGTAGTGAAGGACTTGACCTGTTCGCCATATCCCAATGTCAGTGCTAACACCGGGTCCAGCAAATGCCCGAAATACCCGAGGTCGGATACCCGCACTGACTGTGTGCGGAAAAACCATTCGGCGCCCACCCACCAGGCAAATAACGGCAGCAGCGCAATCAGGAGGATGCGCATATCTCCACCCACACTG
Source organism: uncultured Anaerolineales bacterium (assembly GCA_913031335.1). Classification (GTDB taxonomy): domain Bacteria; phylum Chloroflexota; class Anaerolineae; order Anaerolineales; family UBA11657; genus CAJWGI01. Next base: position 256 of record CAJWGI010000019.1, read on the forward strand.
CGCAGATCAGCACGTGTTGTCCGCGGTTTCGGGGATGAAACCAGCTTCACCATCATTACTGCCAACATCACAATCACCAGCGCAATCCCTTTTGCCAGAAAGACCGCCAACGCCAACACGGCTCCGCACGCCAACATCCAGCGGCCTTTCACACCGGATCGCGGACGCACGAGAACAAAGGCCATCAGTATGGTTGCGAAAAACAGCACCGTTTCCGTATACTGCGCTTTGGACGACATGTAACTATGCAGGTCATGCGCACTGAGCAGCAGAGTTGTGAGTGCCGGTATTGGCCGTGGAAAGAGGCCTACAGCCAGACGATAGAACGCCGCCATTCCAACAATTCCCCACAGTAGCGGCAGCACGCGGTACAGTCTGGTATCAGCCCCCCGGTACAGGATATCATCGTGGCCGGGAATCAATTGGAGTACACCGGTCTGCATCCACCACCAAAGGGGCGAAAGGAATTGACCGTTCCGGAGCGGAACGCCAAACACCTGTGTTGCCAGACCAGTCCCCAAATGGCGGTCCGGGCCGATACCCAGCATATCGCGCACGCCGCTTTGGGTAATCCGAGGCTCATCGGCGAGAAAGGGATAAGCCACCATCCCGCGCACCCTGATCCAGGTCCCGAGCAACAATGCCACGGCAAGCAACGCCATGGAGAGCCAACTATTGCGCATTTTGTCCGCTGACGACAGTTTTTCCATAGTGTGCAATAGTTTAGTTTCTTGAAATTCTAGGCAATCCGCCCGATACAGACAAGCTGCCCCCGTATGATAAACTACCCACTGGCTGCCCGGGGGTTGATACGACACCGTCATGTTTCGATTCCTGTTCGCCACCTCTTCAATTCTGGTCAGTTTTATCTGCCTGTGGCCTGTGGTAAGGCGCGCTTTTCGCGATGGCCCGCTTGCGCGCGCCGGGGTTTTGGCGACAACGTTCGGGTTTAGTGCAGGCGTGCTGTCGCTGTACATGCTGGCGCTCGGGCTGCTGCCCGGCGAGTGGCTGCGCCCGGCGCTGGTGTTGCCGCTGCCCTGGCTTCTTTTCGGGTTCGGCATTTGGCGCACGAAGAATTCAATTCCCCCCACTGGCGGCCGACGGCACTCACTCACATTTTGGCTGACCTTGATATGCCTGACCGGGATGGCGGTCATCGCGATCAACACTGTCTCGTATCCTTTTTACCGCTACGATGTGCTCGCCCGCTTCGCCCCGAATGCGCGGCTACTCTTTGACAGTGGCTCCGTCCCGGCCAATTTGACCGGCTACCCGCTCGGGGTACAGATGCTTTACACCTTCGCGTTTATGGCTTACGGTGCGGTCAACGACCATCTGGCCGGGCTGGTGGTGGCGGCTTTTTCCGGTGCAATGCTGCTGACCACATTCGCGGTGGGGCGCGTCGCGTTTTCTCGGCGCGCGGGTTGGGCGGCGGTATTCCTGCTGCTCAGTTCGCGTCTGTACGTGGATTGGTCGACCTCCGGCTATGTGGATGTGCCTGTGGGGGTTTACCACGGTCTAACTTTTCTGTGCGCGTTCATATGGCTGCAAAGCGGGGAGCGGCGCTGGGCGCTGTGGGCCGGGGCGATGGCAGGTCTGGCCCTGTGGACAAAACAATCGGCGCTAGTGCTATTGCCCGCGCTGGCGGTGGCGCCGCTACTGCGGACGCACTCGCTTCGCGGATTGCGGCTGGAGCTTAGCAACGGATTGATTGCCTTAAGTGCGGCGCTGCTGCTGGCCGGACCGTGGTACCTGCGGAACCTGCTGCTGACCGGCCCGGCCGGCGTTCTGCCGGCCCCGGGCGCATACGACGCCCAGTTCATCGACCGATCATTCAGCGCGCTGACAACGTTCGTAAGCGCTGCCGCTGAGTGGGGGCCGTGGCTCAGCGCGGGTGCAATGCTCGGCATAGTTCTGTGGGCGACGCATTTCTGGAAACCGGAACTCGATGATGCCTCCCGTCGTCCGATCGATCGCCGCCGCCGCGCATGGCTGCTGGCAGCCTTCATCATCCCTTACCACCTCATCTGGTGGCGGGGTTTTTCCTACCAGCCGCGTTATCTGCTCGCCTCCGCGCCGCTGTACGCGGCGCTGGCCGGCCACAGTGTGGACTGGTTGCTGATGCGCTTTTCGGCGCTCGCTCGAGCTCCCCGCTGGGCAGTGCTGGTCGCCGCCAGTGTACTGGTGCTGAGCGGCGCATGGGCGAGCGGCCGGTTGGGGGCCGTATATCACCTAGCCGTGCATCCGCTCCAATCCGACGATGGCAAGCTTTCGCGGCTGAGCAGAGACTCGTGGTCTCTGGTAAAACACATCCGCGCGACGATTGAACCGGGCGCGAGCATCTATGCAATGGATGGGGCACTGGCCTACTGGTTGCACGCATATGATTTTAGGCAAGGCTATCCCTTCGCGCTGGCCGATTTGAAGGATTTTGATTATTTCATCACTGCGGCCGCCGGAGAGTCGGTGTATCGCTTTTACGACGCTCACAAGAACGAGGTGTTGCGCGCACTCGGCGACGCGGAGACGCTCCCCGAAATCTACCGGCACAATGAAACGGTGGTGGTGTACCATGTGGGTCCGGTTGAGCCGTGAGTGAAATTGCATCCTGGCTTTTTGCGCTGCTGCCCGCTCCGCTGGCGGCCGGATACCTCGCCCCGCTGATAGCGCGCTCGCGGTTGCGACCTCCGGCAGCGCTCTTCTGGCCGCTCAGTGTCGGGTTAGGTATTGGCCTGTTCACCAGCGCACTGACATTGGTCGCATTTGCCGGGCTTACAACCGCCCGATTATGGCTCATCCTCGTCGCTTTATGGAGCGCCAGCGCGCTCTGGGGGAAATGGCCGCGCGTGGGCCTTTCCCCGGCGGAATGGTGGAGAAAGCTTCGGCAGGGACAGTGCGGCGCGTGGGTGGGGTTCGCTGGCGGCGCAATCCTGCTGGTTGTTCTGGCTCAGGCCAGCTATTACCCATTTACGGGCGATGACGAAATCAGCCGCTACGCATATTTCGCGCGCTTGATTCTCGAAAAAGGCAAAATGATCGCAGAGGTTCGCGGGTACCCTCCACTGCTCCCCGTAGCCTATGCAAGCACCTTTTTCGCAGCGGGCGATATCTGCGAGCAAGCCGCAAAAATGTACCCTGTGCTGATTGCCGCCATGACGGTTTGGGCCACTTACGCGCTCGCGTTGCACTGGTTCGGGCAACGCGCCGCGGCCGCTGCCGCGCTCACGCTGGCAGCCACGCCACTTTTCATGCACTGGGCACCGGTCGGTTATGTGGACATCGCCAGCGGATTGTATTTCGTGCTGTGCGCATTCGCGCTCGAAATCTGGCGGGAGAGATTGGAACCCGGTTGGGCGTTGCTCAGCGGCGTACTCGCCGGGCTGGCCCTGTGGACAAAGCAGGCCGGATTCGCCGTGTTGCCGATAATAGGGCTGTTGGTTCTCATCCAATTTGCGCGCAAATGGATCCGCGCTGAACCGGAGGAAGCGCGGCGCGCGCTAGTACATGGATTGCTAATGCTGGCCGCGGCGTTTGCTTCCGGTGGCTGGTGGTATCTGCGCAACGCGCTCTATGACGGTTGGGGCGGCGCTGTGCCCGACGCCGGCCTGTATCACCTGTTGACCGCGCCACGCCGCCCGCTGCAACTCATCCCGTTCGCGGGAAACTTCCTTGATTTCGGCCGGCTGACCGCGCCGCTTTACATAGCGGGACTGGGGTGGGCAGCCAGCGCGCTGCGAAAACCCACGGTGCGGCGCACGCTTTTATGGTGTGCTCCATACACGGTCTTTTGGTGGTGGCGTTTTTCGTTCGATGCGCGCTTCTTACTGGCAGTGCTGCCGTTCTACGCCGTGCTGGTGGGGGGCGCGGCCACGGCTGCATGGCGCCGTGTGGAAGCGGCCGCACCCTCACGGAATCGCTTGTTTATCTGCGCCATTGTGAGTCTTTCACTGGCTATGGCCGGCATCTTTCAGGCCCAATTAGGCGGAATAATCCAGTGGGCGACAAACCCCGGCACCAGTTACGCTCAACGCCTGACGCGAGCCAAAGACGACCTTTATCCGACAGTTCAATTCCTGCAAACGCACATCGACCCGACAACAAACATCCACTCAACCGACGCGCGCATCCGCTATTATCTGATTGACCGCCCCATTACGGTCGGGTACCCCGACATGACAAGCCTGCAGGAAGATGACGTCTTCGTAGTCGGCTCGTGGAGCGAGTCGGTCTATGATAAACTTGGTTTGCACAACAGCCCGCTGCCACACCTGAGTGACGCCCGATTGTTCGAGCAAATCTACGCTGGCCCGGCCGGAAAATTGACGGCATTCCGGGTACACTCGCCATGAACAACACCCCTGAAGTTTCAGTTGTGCTGCCCTGCCTAAACGAAGCGATGACGGTGGGCCACTGCGTGGAACAGGCGCTGAAAGCGCTTGCGGCCAGCGGATTGCGCGGGGAGGTCATCGTCAGCGACAATGGCTCCGGCGACGGTTCGCCAGAATTGGCGCTGAAAGCCGGCGCGCGCGTGGTGCATGAACTCCGGCGCGGCTATGGCAGCGCCTATCAGTGCGGAATTATTGCTGCGCGAGCGCCCATCATCGTCATGGCGGACGCCGACAACACCTATGACTTGCGCGAAATCCCACGGCTGGTAGCTAAGCTCTGCGAGGGCTACGACATGGTGCTCGGCTCGCGTCTGGGCGGCGTCATCCTGCCGGGCGCGATGCCATGGTTGCACCGCTACGTGGGCAACCCCATCCTGACCGGTCTGCTGAACCGCCTTTTTCAGCTGCAGCTGCAGGATGCGCACACCGGCCTGCGTGCCTTCACCCGCGCCGGTTACGACCGTCTGGAGCTGCGCACAACCGGAATGGAATTCGCCTCGGAGATGATTGTCAGCGCCGGGCAGCAGCGCTTGAAAGTAGCTGAAGTGCCCATCACTTATCATCCACGGGCAGGCGAATCAAAACTGAAAACCTGGCGGGACGGCTGGAGACACCTGCGCTACCTCATGCTGCGCAGCCCGACACATCTATTCCTGATTCCGGGTGTTGCTCTGGTGCTGCTCGGTTGGCTGCCCCTTGTCGCGCTGGCTGCCGGCCCACTGGTCATCGGACGGTTCTTTTTCGATTTTCACTACATGATTGCGGGCAGCGCGATTGCGTTGCTGGGCCTGCAAACGCTCACTCTCGGGGTGCATGGCAAAGCATACCTGGTGGCCAACAATCTGGAGCACCCGGACCGATTGATGGCCTGGCTCCAAGAGAACTTCACGCTGGAACGCGGCCTGTTATCCGGTTTGGCGCTGCTGCTGATCGGCCTCGGTTTCGGCCTGCGCATCTTCATTGTCTGGGCACAGCACGGCTATGAGAATCTGTTCGAACTGCGCACCGGGTTGGTCGCGCTTACGCTGGCCGTGAGTGGCACACAGGTGATCGTCGCCGCGCTCTTTCTCAGCCTGCTGCGAATCCAGACGCGAAACGACTGATGCGCCTCGTTGTCGTCCAAGAAACCGACTGGCTGCAACGTGGCCCGCACCAGCAGCATCACCTTTTCGAGCGACTTTCAGCGCGTGGGCACGAGGTGGTGGTTGTCGATTTCGAGATCCTGTACACACCCTGGCCCGCCGCGCCGCTAGTCGCCCCGCGCATGGAGTGGAGCGATATGTCGCGCGTGAACCCGGAAGCCCGCGTGCGCGTGATCCGACCTGCCACCGTGCGGCTGCCCGGGCTGGCGCGAATAACCTCGCTGGTCACCTTTTATCGAGAACTGGCGCGGATAGTGCGCAGTTTTCGCCCCGACTTGATAGTGGATTATGCGATTTCCACCGGCGTTAGCGCGCTCGCAATAGCACGCTCGCAGCGCATTCCCTTCGTTATGCACGTCATCGACGCACTTCACACTCTAGCGCCCCACAGATGGATCTGGCCGCTCGCCCGCTCGTTCGAGATGCTACTACTGCGTAACGCCGATGCGACCATCTACATTAATGAAGAACTCAAGGATTATGGGGTCTCCCTCGGCGCCCGCCCACGAAAAGCGTCCACTGTACGCACCGGAGTGGACCTGGAAAGATTCCGCCCAGGCCGAGACACAAGCGAGCTGCGCCGCAAATGGAGTATAGCGGCTGACGATGTGCTGCTAGTGTTCATTGGCTGGCTGTACCATTTCTCAGGCGTGGACACAATCATGCACATGTTGCCGGATATGCCGCCCACACTGAAAATGCTGGTGGTCGGCAGCGGAGAGGCAGAGAGCCGATTGCAGGCGCTGCGCGACTCGCTGGGATTGCATGACCGCGTTGTCTTCGCCGGACGGCAAGAATATGAAAGCATGCCCGATTTCATGACAGCCGCCGACGTATGCCTGATGTGCTCCGACCTGAACCCGATTACGCGCCACATTGTGCCCATCAAGACTTTCGAATATCTTGCCTGTGGACGCCCTGTGCTGGCAAGCGAGCTTCCGGGAGTAATGCGCGAAGTGCCACCAGGGAACGGCATTATTTACGCGCCGAAAAATGAACTGTTACCCGCCCTGCAGCGCCTCCTCGAACCGACTGTCCGGGAACGGGATGGCCGCAAAGCACGTGCATTCGCGAAAAAACACTGCGACTGGTCAAAGTTGACAGACAGCTTTGAGCAGGCCCTGAGTAGCATCCTCGCGCTGGAAAAATAGGGCGATCACTTGCTACTTGACAACCGTACGCCTAAAACATACAATGCCGTTTACAATTCACCGATTGCGGGGGAGAGACCGCTGCGCCAGGCAGCGCGGCGGCACCGAAGGGGCAAATCCACACTCTTGGATGAAACTCTCAGGTAAAAGGACCGCGCAATCGCTACATCCTCTGGAAAGTCTCATGACACCGACGGGGCAAACCCGGCTTGGCGGGTGAATCTCTCAGGTCTATGACAGAGGGGACGTTCGAGATAATCGATGCGTCCCCTTTTTTTTCGCCGACCTCAGTCGGGCCAGAAACTATCAGGAGGCAACGAGATGACTTGGAACACACCAGACGACCGAAAGTACGCTGAAACCGATGAATGGATTATACTCACGGGCGACAGTGCCACGCTGGGCCTCACAGACTACGCCCAGGACCAGCTCTCAGATATCGTGTATGTGGAACTGCCGGTTAGCGGAGAAACATTTGAGCAGGGTGATATCGTCGCCACGGTCGAGTCGGTCAAGGCGGCCGCCGATGTGCACATGCCAATGAGCGGTGCAGTGACCGAGGCAAACAGCGCCATTGAAGATGAGCCCGAGAAGGTGAACGCCGATCCTTACGGGGAAGCCTGGTTCATCAAGCTGACTCCCGCCGACCCCGCCGAGATTGATAGTTTGATGGATGCTGACGCGTACGCCCGCCACTGTGCAGCCCGTGACGATTGACCGCAGCAGTCTGGCCTGTTTCCATACTGCCCGCAGCAACCAGTCGGTGACCGCGCCATGAATTATCTACCGCACACCGACGCAGACCGGACGCACATGCTGGCAGCGTGTGATGTCGAGCGCCTTGAGGATTTCTTCGACCTCATTCCCGAGCAGCATCGCTTTCCGGCGCTTGACCTGCCCGAACCATTGTCAGAATTGGAGGTGCTCCGCGAGTTGCAGGAACTGGCAGAATCCAATGCCGAAGCCAGCCACCATCCCTGTTTTCTCGGCGCAGGCGCATATCATCACTACGTCCCCGCACTGGTGAATCACATGCTGCTGCGCGGCGAATTCATGACCGCATACACCCCCTATCAGCCGGAGGTGTCTCAGGGCACGCTGCAAACTATGTTCGAGTACCAGAGCATGATTTGCGCGCTCACCGGCATGGAGGTGGCCAACGCCAGCCACTACGACGGCGCAACCTCCACCGCAGAGGCAGTCATCATGGCGCTGAACCAGTTCCGCGGGCGGCGCGCCAAGATCATCCTGTCAGCCACGCTGCACCCGCAGTACCGCCAGGTGGTGCGCACGTACACACAGGGCATGGGGCTGACTATCGTGGGAGACGATGACTCGGCGGCGGATCTGGATGACATCATCGCGCAGCTCGATGACCAGACCGCGTTGCTAATACTGCAATACCCCAATTTCCTCGGCGAATTAGAGGATATGCGCGGACTGCAGAACGCTGTCCACGACGTCGGCGCTCTACTGTGCGTAGTCGCCAACCCCATCGCCCTGGGAATGCTCAAGCCGCCGGGAGAGTACGGCGCCGACATCGTGGTCGGTGAGGGGCAGCCACTGGGAATCCCCATGTCGTATGGCGGACCATACCTCGGCTTCTTTGCCACTCGCGAAAAATACGTGCGCAAATTGGCCGGCCGCCTTGTGGGCGAGACCGTGGATGCGAACGGCAAGCGCGGCTATGTGCTCACGCTCACCCCGCGCGAGCAGCACATCCGGCGCGACAAAGCCACCTCCAACATCTGCACCAATCAGGGTTTGATGGCCACCGCAGCCGCGATATACCTTTCGGTGCTCGGAAAGCAGGGTCTGCGCAAAGTCGCCGAGTTGTGTTACCACAAAGCCCATTACGCCGCCGATTGCATCGACGTACTGCCCGGCTTCTCAGTTCGGCGGGAACGGGCCTTTTTTCACGAATTCGCGCTGCGCTGTCCGGGGCCGGTGGCGGAGATAAACACCGCCCTCTTTGACGATTATGGCCTGATTGGTGGCTATGACCTCGGGCAAGACTATGCCCATCTGGAGAACCACATGCTGCTGGCCGTGACCGAGATGGCCACGCGCGAGGACATCGATTGCCTTGTTGAGGCGCTCGGAGAGATAACATGAGCGCACTCGGCAGCCGGCTAGAGCCGCTCGTTTACGATTTGAGCAGGCCCGGGCGCAGCGGCGCCCCGCTGCCCGAGCCGGACGTTCCTCACGCGGAATTGCCCTCAGACCTGCTCCGCGAGGAGCTGGGCCTGCCGGAGATCACACAGCTCGATGCAGTGCGTCACTTCCAGCGCCTTTCACAACTGAATCATTCCATCGATACCGGCTTCTATCCGCTTGGTTCATGCACTATGAAATACAACCCTCGCATCAACGAGGACGCTGCGCGGCTGCCCGGGTTCCTCCACGCCCACCCGCTGCAGGAAGCGAATACGGTGCAGGGCAGCCTTGCGTTGATGTACGAGCTGCAGGAATGGTTGAAAGAGATTGGCGGCTTCGCCGGAGTCAGCCTGCAGCCCGCGGCCGGCGCGCACGGCGAACTCACCGGAATCCTGATGATGCGCGCTTACCATCTCGCGCGCGGCGATATGGCCCGACACAAAATCCTCATCCCGGATTCCGCGCATGGGACCAACCCAGCCAGCACCACCATGAGCGGCCTGGAAGTAATCGAGCTGCCCTCCGATGGGCGCGGAAACGTGGACGTGAAAGCGCTGCGCGCCGAGTGCGGCGAAGATGTGGTCGGGCTAATGATCACCAACCCCAACACGCTGGGCCTGTTCGAGGAACACATCGAGGAGGTGGTGCAGTTGACGCGAGATTGCGGCGGGCTGATTTACGGGGACGGCGCAAACATGAACGCGCTCACCGGCGTCATCCGTCCCGGCGACTTCGGCTTCGATGTGATGCACTACAACCTGCACAAGACCTTTTCCACCCCGCATGGCGGCGGCGGTCCCGGCTCGGGGCCGGTGGGAGTCTCAGAGCGGATGGCGGATTACCTTCCTTCGCCAATCGTGGCAATCATTGAAGAGGGCGACGAGAAAGAGCCGCCGCTGTATGGCTTCGCGGCCCCGCCCAAAACCATCGGCCGCATGAAAGCCTTCAACGGACAGTTCGGCGTGCTGGTGCGGGCTTACGCCTACATCCGTATTCACGGTGCGGCCGGGTTGCGCGCCAACGCCGAACATGCCGTACTCAACGCAAATTACCTGCTATCCAAAGTGCGCGCGGAATATCATCTGCCATTCGAGCGTGCATGCCTGCACGAATTCGTGGTCGAAGGTCGCTGGCGCGGCGCTCCCGATGTACACGCGTTGGATGTCAGCAAACGGCTGATGGATTTCGGCTTTCATCCGCCCACAAACTATTTCCCGCTCATCGTGCACGAGGCATTGATGATTGAGCCGACCGAGACCGAAAGTCGGGAGACGCTTGACGCGTTCGCGGACGCACTGCTGCAGATTGCCGCCACGGCGCGAGACAACCCCGAAGAACTTCGCGGCGCACCGCACACCACGCCGGTGGCGCGCATGGACGAAGTGCGTGCTGCCCGCCAACTGGTGCTGTGCTGCCGGCCAAAATTCCTGTCGGAGCCGGCGCAAGCGCCCTACACTTGACGCGGGTGCAGTGAGCCGACCGGCGATATGACCCGCCTCACAACCTGCATTGCCTTCTGTCTGCTGACCAGCACCACCCTTCTTAGCGCCTGTACTCTCGAGCGCAGCGCCCCAAACATCCAATCCGCCGACTTTGAGCAGTTTTACCGCGCACACGGGGCAGAGCAGGTGCTCGGCGCGCCAGTCGGCGAGCGATTCATCATCGATGAATCGCTCTCGATGCGCTGTTATGTGGGCGGGTGCCTGCAGCACCACGCCGGCAGAGAGCTCGGCGGGCGCATCACGCTCTCGCCACTGCCGGCAGAAATGCGCCAATTGCAGCCACCAGCAGCGCACAGCGTGGACACCTCGGGGCTTCTATTCCGCGAAACGGGGCACTCCGTGCAGGGCACGTTCCGCCGTTATTTCCAGAAACACGGTGGCGTTCGATTTTTTGGGTATCCGCTCGGACCGGCCAGCGCGCGCAACGACCATCAACTCGAGCAGCGCTTCGAGCGGGCGGTACTGATCTGGGATAATTCGCTGCCGGCTGACCAGTCAGTGCATTTGGAGCCGGTCGGAAAATTCATCTACGCAAATCTGACCGGCGAAACTGAAGGCGACCTCACGGCGAACAGTGACGCCGCAGCA
>CAJWGI010000020.1 GCA_913031335.1 uncultured Anaerolineales bacterium
AGTGCTTCTGAACGTGAATCGAGCGATGAAGTGGCTTCGTCAAGAATGAGAATACGCGGGTCTTTTAAGATGACGCGGGCGATGGCAACGCGCTGTTTTTCGCCGCCGGAGAGTCGATAGCCTCGCTCGCCGACGATGGTATCAAATCCATCGGGTAGGTCTGCGATGAATTCCGCGAGATGCGCGGCATCGCAGGCCGCCTGCAATTCAGCGTCGCTCGCGGTCGGTTGTGCGTAGAGCAGGTTGGCGCGAATGGTGTCATGAAATAAGTACGTCTCTTGGGTCACCATTCCGATGGTTTTGGCCAGTGTAATGAGTCGTATTTCACGTAGATCAATCCCGTCAATAGTGATTTGGCCGTCGCTGGGGTCATATAGGCGCGGCAATAGGTACGTAAGTGTGGTCTTCCCGGCGCCGCTCGGACCGACCAGAGCGGCTAGTTGACCCGGAGCGACTTCGAAGGTAACGTTCTCTGTAGCCCACTCGCGTCCGCCGGCGCGCGCATAATCGGGGTCGTCGCCGGTGCCGCCGCTGTGGCCTCTACCCGGGGGGCCGAACCGCGCTTGTGAGCGCAGCTGCGCTATGCGGCTGCGGCTGCCGTTATCGGCCTCCAGAGCGCTTGTTTGTGCGTACGAGAAAAACACATTGTCGAAACGCACGCTTCCCTCGACGTGGGCAAGGTCGTGGGCGCCTGGGGAGTCTGCGATTTCCACTGGCAGGTCGATGACCTCGAACACGCGCTCGAAGCTGACCATCGAAGTGGCGAAATCAACACGGGCGTTGGCGAGCGTGGAAATTGGGCCGTAAAGGTCGCGCAGATACGTCGCGAAGGCGATGATGGTACCGATGCTGAAAGCGCCTCGCAGCACAAGGTGGCCGCCCAGCCAGAATACCAACGCGGTGCCAATGGCGCTGATTAACCCTAGGCCCATGAAGAACCAGCGCCCGATCACCGCTGAGCGCACGCCTATATCCGCCACGGCCTGGCTGCGTGTACGGAACTGGGACATGTTCTCTCGCTGGCGACCGAATATCTTCATTAATAGAGCGCCGCTCACGTTCAGGGTCTCATTCATTAGCGCGTTCATTTTCGCGTTGAGGTTGAAGGAGCGACGGGTGACATCGCGCAGCCGGTCAGCTACTCGCCTTCCGGCGACTAAGAAGAGCGGCACAATGGTCACGCTGATGAGGGTAAGACCCCAATTGAGTGACAGCATGATTGCCAGCGTAAGAATTACCTGGATGACATTCGTCACGATGCTTATCAGTGTACCGGTGACGGCGCGTTGCGCGCCGACCACGTCGTTGTTTAGCCGCGCCATGATTTCGCCGGTCTTTGTGTTGGTGAAAAAGCGCAGCGACATGCTTTGCATGTGCTGATACAGCTCTTGGCGCAAGTCGCATATAAGCCCCTCGCCGACGCGCGCACTTTGATTTCGTTGCGCCACCTCTATCAGGCCGGTGGAGAGCGGTACTGCGATCATCGCCAGCGCGAGCCAATTTAACTGTTGGAAATCGCGCTCGGGCAAAGTGTGGTCAATAAGTTGGCGGTATATGAGTGGTGGCAAAAGACCGAGAACGGTGGACAGGCCAATGGCGACGAGTACAAATACGATCCGGCCGCGATACGGTAACGCATAATTCCAGACGCGGCGCAGCAGCTGCCGGTTAACCTGTGGTTTCTGCTTTTCGTCGGCGGTCACGTATTGCCACCAGCCGCCTATGTGCCCGTGAAACATCGTTATGGTGTGGTATCCTGAGCCCTGTTATTATTGTACACTGATTGGTGTGCTAGGCGGCTTGGAGCGCAAGTGACGAGCTTGGGGAGATGGTATAAGCTTCCGACGCACATTTCTTGTTTAGTGAGTGTAACAATCCATTGAGGGAATTAGGACATGAGTGAAAAGAGGCAACAGGATCATCACCGCGTCATTATCCTTGGCTCCGGCCCGGCCGGTCTGACAGCCGCCATCTACGCGGCGCGCGCCGATTTGCATCCGCTGGTTGTTTCCGGCAATGAGCCGGGCGGGCAGCTGACTCTGACCACCGAGGTGGATAATTATCCCGGCTATCCGGAGGGAATTCAGGGACCAGAAATGATGGAGCAATTTCGGGCGCAGGCCGAGCGTTTCAATACTGAGTTTCGTACCGGGCAAGTTGAGAGCGTTGAACTTTCTGGACGACCATTCCATTTGTGGCTTGAATCTCAGTCTCGGGAACTAAGCTGTGATGCACTCATTGTCGCCACTGGTGCTTCTGCCCGATGGCTGGGATTGGAATCGGAAACGGCACTGCGTGGCAGGGGCGTGTCGGCGTGTGCCACCTGTGATGGCTTCTTTTTCCGTGAAAGGGAGGTGGCTGTGGTCGGCGGTGGAGACACCGCGATGGAGGAGGCACTTTTTTTGACCAAATTCGCCAGCAAAGTGCATGTCATCCACCGGCGGGATGAACTGCGCGCCAGTCAGTTTATGCAGCAACGTGCATTCGGTAACGAGAAAATCAGCTTTATTTGGGACAGCGTGGTGGGCGAGGTCCTCAGTGCGGAAGGTGATGCCGTTACCGGATTGCAGCTGCGCAACCTGAAGAGCGGTGCGTGCAGTGAATTGTCCGTTGGTGGGGTTTTCATGGCCATCGGTCACAAGCCGAACACGGACCTTTTCCGAGAAAAGTTGGAGTTGGACGATATGGGTTATATAGAAGTGCGGGCGGGCAGCACGTACACCAGCGTGGAGGGCGTGTTCGCATGCGGTGACGCTGCCGACAACAACTACCGTCAGGCGGTCACCGCGGCCGGCACCGGTTGCATGGCGGCCATTGATGCAGAGCGCTGGCTCACGGAGCGGGAGGATGAATGAGGGGTCGCATCAAGCGGGGTTAGCCCGATCTTGATCAACCTGGGCGAGTTAGACATGACCCCGTATGACTGGCGCGTGGCCACTTACTACTTCGACACAAAATGGCATGAAGTTTTCTGCCTGGTAGTGCCGGGGTGATGGGACCACTAGTTCGTTGGGCGCGATGATCGTGGAGGCGGTTTGGGTATTACGCATTCGGAAGACGACCTAAAACAGGCGCAACGCGACCTTCACGTCATCCATGAATTGACGCTTTCGGTGCAGGGCGCGGCTGACGTGAACGAAGTTGAGCAAAGGGTGCTTGATGCAGTCACCGGCGACCTAGGCTTTGAGCGTGCGGTCGTAGCGCTCGTGGATCAGGAGAAAGGAGTAGTGACCGCGTGGCTGGGCAAGGCTCGCGACGGCAGCAACATGCTGGCAGGCGGATTGCCGCACCCGGCACGGATGCCGCTTACTGACGGGGACAGTGCGGTGGCACGGGCACTTTTGGACGGCAAAACGCGCCTCGAAGTCGCAGCGCCGTACACGAACCATCCCTATTTGGATGCGCATCTGAAAATGGAGCAGGTGCACGTTTTCCCAATGGTGCTGCGCGAGAACCCAGTCGGGGTGATGCTCGTGCAGGCTGACGCTAGCGCGTCCGAAACAGGGAGACTACACTCGCTGGAAACCATCGCCAGTCAGGCTGCGGTGGCTGTGGGAACTACGCTTCTTTGCATCGACCGCGCTCGTAGACTCGCGGTTCAGAATGAGCGCATTCGCATTGCCCGCGACATTCACGACACGGTTACTCAATCGCTGTTTGGGATGGTGTATTCGTTGGAGGCCTGCTCGCGGCTGCTCCCGAGTGATCCGGAACGCGTGCGCGAGGAATTGGCGGAACTGAAGCAATTGGCGCAATCAGCGCACAAGCAGTTGCGCGAATCCATAATGGATCTCTGGCCGTCGGAGATCACCAATGCGAAATTCGAGCGGGACTTGCTCCGCTATAAGGAGGAACACTGTCAGGGCGGCGAGCAATTGGCGCTTTCGGTGGAGGTTGCGGGAGCGCTGGACCGGCTGCAACCGCGTCTGCGGCGGAGCCTGTATAGAATTGCGCAGGAAGCTCTGGCTAACACCACCCGGCATGCTAGCGCGGCTGTGGCTTCGGTGATGCTGCGCGTTGGCGATGGTAACGTACAGTTAACTGTGCAAGATGATGGACACGGGTTCGAGCCAGAGGTTGTGTTGGCGCGAGAACGCGACCGGGAGCATTTCGGCTTGCGCGGCATGATGGAAAGGGCGGAATCGTTTGGCGGCACCTGCCGGTTCATCAGCCAGCCTGGTGTGGGGGCAAAGGTACGAGTTTCTATTCCGGTGGGGGGGGACGGATAGAGAGTGAACGCAATTCGGGTTGTGATTGCCGATGACCATGCGGTAGTTCGGCGCGGACTGGCTATGGTGCTCGAGGTCGAACCGGGTATTGATGTGGTGGGAGAAGCCAACGATGGGGAGCAGGCGCTGCAGCTGGCGCGCGAACTGCAGCCCGACCTGGTGCTACTGGACATGGTCATGCCGAACTGCAGTGGGCCCGAGGCGGCGGGGTTGATAAAAGCGCACCATTCTGGAGTGCGCGTGCTCATGCTTAGCGGCGTCGAGATCGATGCTGAAGTCTTCGACACGCTCGAGAACGGCGTGGACGGTTACCTCCCCAAGGATGTTAGCCCGGGCGAATTGCTGGCGGCGATCAGAACGGTGGCGGATGGAAAGCGTTTTATCCACTCGGCGGTGACCGAGGCGCTGTTAGACCGGCACGCCGCTGGTCCGCATACTAGTGGCACCCCCGAGCTCTCTCCGCGCGAAATGGAGGTGCTGCGGCTGCTGTCAACGGCTGCCACATATCATGAGATCGGCGAGCATTTGTTCATAGCCGAAGAGACGGTGCGCACGCATGTCAAACATATTCTCGCGAAGCTCGGCCAGCCCAACCGCACTCAGGCTGTTCTTGCGGCGGTGCGGGGCGGCCTAATCTCTCTCAACTGACATCGAGTATCCCCCAAAAGGGTGACCGATAATCCCCATCATCGGGGAAGGAAGGAACCTGTCACGGTCGTATCATTGGGTGGCATGATGCGGCTATTGGGTTGACGATTGGCCCACTTTCACTTCAACGCGAAGACGGTGTTGCGTGAGCATTTCCACGCAACAAACGGATGAGGAGCGGCCCGTGATAGACGACAACGACTTTGAAAACACTGTCCTGTATGTACAGACGCATGGGCGAGACACGCCCGAACGCAGCGCCACGCCGTTCTTCCTGGCGACGGCAGCAGCGGCGATGGACAATGAAGTCTCGATTTATTTCACCATGAATGGACCCCAGCTGCTGGCGAAGGGTGCGCCGGATGAAATTATTGTGCCAAAGGCCGGCGGCGGCGGTAGGGAATTGCGCTATTTTATTGACCAGGCGCTGGGGATTGGTGTGCGCCTGTTGGTGTGCCAGCCTTCGCTGGACTTGCATGGCTATAGTATGGATGACATGATTGACGGCGTTGAAATGATTGGCGGCGCTGCTTTCAACGACATGGCTATAAACGCTGACGCAGTAATTTCGTTTTAGCTGACCGCCATGGGTCTCTTTGCCGACAAATATCCCGACGTCTCGTACGAGGAAAAACTACGCCTGTGGGATGAGGTCAAGGCTGACGCTCGCTTCCCCGATTATTTGTATGGCTGCTACGAATGTGGAATATGCGTGTCGGCTTGCCCTTCGGCGCGATTCTACGACTTCTCCCCACGCAAAATCGCCCAGGCCGCTGCGCGCGAGGACATTGAGCTAATCTACGAGCAGATGAACGATGATGTCTGGAACTGCTCGCAGTGTTTCTCATGCAATCGTTGTCCGCGCCAGAATTCGCCCGGCGGCGTCATCACTGTACTGCGCGAGGTAGCGGTTAACAACGGCTTGAAATCCGCGGCACAGGCGCTCGAGGGCTATAGCCGCATTGTGTACAAGATTATGGGCACGGGCACGCAGGTCTCCCCAGACATGCTTCAGCCCGATGCCTTCCCGGACTGGGGCCCGCAGGTGAAACAGGTCTCGGATGAGCTAGATCTGTGGCGGCGCGCACTTCCGCCCGAGACATTGCACACCACCAAGGCCAGCTGGCAGGTGGACGAGAGAACCCTGATTGAGCTTTATCTCATCTGGTACAACACCGGAGTGATGGATATGATCGCCAATGTGGACGAGGGCTTGAACCTTATCCTCAGTGACGTGATGGAAGAAATGCTGGAAGAAGCTGGCTACGAGATCTAAGGCCAGGCAGCGGCAATGGAGGCAGCGATGAACGTGCGCGTTGCAGTGCAACCTGAAACAGAACGGCGTTTTGACCGTAACGCGGAAGACCCTCGCAGCGAGGATTTCCACGACCATCTCTTCGCGTTGGAGGAGGAGGGAGAGTTGGTTGTGCAGCGGGTACCCGAGCCTTTCATCGAGGTCATGACTAAATATGGTCGCACGAAGAAGATTCCGCTCGACCAGACCTGGCACCACAAATCATGCGGGCAGTGCGGGCACATTCCCGGCTATTCCACGTCGATCATCTGGATTGTGCGCAAATTGGGTTATGACTATTTGGATCCGACCGACCAGACCTCCTGCACGGCGTGGAATTATTACGCATCCGCCACCTCGAATGCCCCGGCACAGGCGGCGGTTGCGCACCGTAATTTCGCTGCGGCTTACGAGACGGGCTACTATCCGCTCATCCATTGTGGCACATCATACGGCCATTACAAGGAGACGCGTGAGGAGATCATGCATCACGCTGAACTGCGCAAACAGGTGCGTGAGGTAATGGGAAAATTGGGCAAGCCGCTGGTAATTCCAGAGGAGATTGTGCATTATTCCGAATACATCCACGCGGCGCGCAACATGATTGCTGAGCGGCAGGTGTTCGATTTCTCCGACATCGGCGTGTGCATTCACCCGGCCTGCCATTACTATAAATTGGTGGAAGAGGACGCCATTTACGATGAGGACATCTATGGCGGACAGCGCACTGCGACGGTGACCGGAGTGGTCACCGCGCTTGGCGCGGAAGTGCGCGACTATTCCACCTTCTTTGATTGCTGTGGCTTCGGTTTTCGTCATATCCTCGTCTCGCGCGATTTCACGCGTTCCTTCGCGACGCTGCGCAAGATCGAGGTAATGAAAGAGGAGGCCGATCCCGATGTGGTTATCTCGCACGATACGGGCTGTGTCACCACGCTGGACAAAAGCCAGTATGCCACCGGAGTGGCGCACGGCGCTAATGTGGGCGTGCCGGTGATGTCCGATTCTCAATTTTCGGCGCTGGCGATGGGCGCCCACCCTTATCGCATTTGCCAGCTGCACTGGCATTCCACCGAATATCGGCCGCTGTTGGAGAAAATGGGGATTGACCACGAAAAAGCGTGGG
This sequence comes from uncultured Anaerolineales bacterium, assembly GCA_913031335.1. Taxonomy (GTDB): domain Bacteria; phylum Chloroflexota; class Anaerolineae; order Anaerolineales; family UBA11657; genus CAJWGI01. The sequence goes on from CAJWGI010000020.1 coordinate 7,298, forward strand.
CAGAATTCCAGCAGGACCTCGAAGACTTGAAATCGGGCAAGAAAGACTACCTGACCTGGGAAGACATCGAGAACTGAGGAGGGCGTAATGGCAGCGGAAAGTGTACTTATTGTTGGGGGCGGGCCGGCGGGATTGGAAGCCGCGCGGCTGCTGGCTGACATTGGCACGCCAGTCACCCTGGTGGAAAAGCGCGCCGAGCTCGGCGGCATGCCCATTGCGGAAAGATATGCGGCGCTCACGCACGGCTTCCGTGATGCCGAATCGATGATTAATAACATGGTCGGGGCTGTATCCGCTTCGCCGCTGGTAGACGTGCGTCTTGGTGCTTCCGTTGTGGAGGCGGAGGGCGAGGCCGGGGCCTTTCGCGTGACTGTAGCCAAAGAAGGAAACGGGGCTGGTGAGGTTGTGGAAGCGGGTGCGGTAATCCTTGCCACCGGGTTTCAGCATTTTGACCCGGGCCGCGAGACGCAGACATACGGTTATTACGAGTATCCTGACGTAATCACGTTGAGCGATGCTGAGGGCATGCTCAAGGATGATGTCTTCCTGAAGGCTAACGGGGATAAACCCGAGCGGGTGGCTTTCATCCAGTGTGTTGGTTCGCGTGACCGCCAGATTGGCAACGAGTATTGTTCCAAGGTGTGTTGTGGAATCTCATCCAAACTGGCGATCGAGGTGCGGGAGAGATTGCCGGACACCAAGTGCTTTATCTTCTACATTGACATGCGCATGTACGGCTTTTGGGAAAACGAAATCTATTGGCCTGCGCAAGAGAAGCACCACGTGCAATATGTGAAAGGCATTGTCACTGAAGTCATTAAGAAAGGCGAGCGCCTGCTCATTCGCGGCGAAGATACCACGATGGGGCGACCAGTGGAAGTGCCGATGGACATCGTGGTTCTGGCTGTGGGAATGGAGCCCAGTCGCGGCACGCGTGACCTGGCGAAAGTGTTCGGTGTAAAACAAAACCAATATCGCTTCATCGAGGTGCCGCATGATGCGCTCGATCCGGTTGCGACATCGGTGCCGGGTGTTTTTGTTGCCGGGGCGGCAGCCGGGCCGAAGGATCTGGACGACACTATGGGCATGGCCGGGGCAGCGGCGATTAAGGCGGCCGCATGGATTCGCAAAGTGGTTACTGCTGCGTGATGCGTCGTTTGAATGCGACTTTCGCTCAGCGAAAACCCCACTCTGTGAGATTATGTTGACGACACGACCGGGGGACTGAATCTTGGTTTTGGAACATATATCGGCTGAGCAGCCGGTGGATATGGCGGCGGCGCAGGAGTTCATGCGGGCAACTCTGGCAAAAATCGACCGAACGGAACTGAATGCTTTGGAAGCGGAGATGCAGCAGAAAGGCAAGTGGCTGCGCGAGCTCGTGGCCCCGGAGGCGCTTCCGTTACTGACGGAGGAAGAGCTCCTTAAGCTTCTGCGGTCCGTGTTCGCCACGCGGCGGCGGGCAACAGAGATCCTCGCGGCTGTGGGCGCCGAGAAGTTGAAGGATGGCATCCACGAGTTGTTTTATGCCGAGCTTCCGGTAGCGCAGCGCTTTCGTGATTTCGTTGACGCAATGACCGGCTTTTTTGATGACGTGGGCGTGTTGCGGCCGCGAAAATCATCGGACAGCCGCGCTAAGCGAAGCGCAGAAGAGGCGGCGTTACGGGAAAACGTGTTTTGCGACCTTGCGAGCGAGCTGCTGCATTTCACTAACCCGGAGGAGTACTGGCTGTGGACGCGGTGGATGTGGGACCCGAAAACCGGAACCGGCGCGCTGCCGCTCGTGACTATGGAAGGCGTTGAACTGCATGGCAAGACGGTGGGTGAAACCTACCTCAAGCTTGGCGCCGCCATGGCGTTTGTGCGCGCCACCGGGAATGCAGCCGGATTTTCTGACTACGGGGCCGGACCGTACGGCATCGATGTATTCATGGCGTGCGTCTACGCGGTTTACTTGTATACCACGCTCCGACTGCGCATGACACAAGAATTCACTCAACTGGTACCGCAATTCCCGGAATTAATTCGTCGACTGCTCGGCGTCTGGAGAATGGAAATGCGAGGAGGGCAATATGCCGCGACCGCTTGAGGAGCAAAAGGTCATCCAATCGGCTGTGAAGGAAAAGGACGAACTGATTGTCGATGGCATGGATATTTCCGGCCACTGGAACCGGATGTTCGGGCAGCGTGTGATATTTGATTACAGTGTTGAATACCTCGAGAAGGTGGCTGCGCTGGATGGCGGCGAATCGCTTGGGTGGTGTTACGGTTGTGCCAAATGCACCGGGGTGTGCCCGATAGATATCGTCGGTGATTATTCGCCGCGAAAAATCCACCGCCGCACGCAAACCGGTGTTGATCTTTTCACATCTGAGGATCTGTGGCTGTGTACTACCTGCATGAACTGCCTACGTGTGTGCCCAAAAGAAGTGGACATGATCCAGATTATGCCGGCGGTGCGCGAGCGGGCAGTGCTAGATGGGAGTGTCCCGGATGAGTTACAGAAAGCTTTTGAGGACACAGCCAAATTTGGCAACCCGCTGGGGCAGCCGCAACGCAAGCGGGCAGCCTGGGCAAAGAATGCGGAAGTGCCCGTGCCCATAATGGCTTGTCTGAACGGTGACGGCCCCGCCGATGTGCTTTGGTATGTTGGCTCATATCCCTCCTATCACCCGCGTGGAATTGATGCCTCGCTGGCGGCGGCGCGAATTTTCAACGCGCTCGGGGTGAACTTCGCCATACTCGGTAAGGAGGAGAAAGACGATGGAGATACGCAGCGGCTGGCGGGGGAAACCGGCCTGTTTGAGATGCTGGCAGAACACAACATTGAGGTGTTCAACAAATATGAGTGGGGCACGTTGGTGGTGACCGGGCCGCATGAGTACAACGCGTTTAACAATGAATATTCAAAACTAGGTTTCGAACGCCCGGTGCTGCACTACACACAGTTTCTTGCGGAGCGCCTACATGATTTGAAGCCGCTGCTAAAAGAATCGGTCGAGGCGCGCGTCACCTTTCATGACCCGTGCTATCTGGGGCGGCACAACGGGGAGTATGACGCTCCGCGTGAGCTTTTGCGCGCCATTCCCGGGCTGGAGCTGGTGGAGATGGGTCGCTGCCGCGAGAATGGTTATTGCTGCGGCGGCGGTGGCGGCGGTATGTGGTTGGATTCCTTCACTCAGGACCATACACGCATGCGCCTCTCGGAGCGGCGAGTGCGGGAGGCGGTGGAATACGAAGCTGATATTCTGGCGGTGTGCTGCCCGTTCGAAGTTTCGCGTTTCGAGGATGCCGCAAAGAGTACCGGGAACGACCAGCTGAAAGTACTCGATATTCTTGAACTACTGGATCACTCGATGCAAGGCGGAAAACGGTAACGGCTTCGGGCATAGCAACCACGAGGGTGACCCGAGAATGAACATAATCGTCGCAATCAAACATATCCCCAGTCTGGTCGATGAACTCGAACTCAACGCCGC
>CAJWGI010000021.1 GCA_913031335.1 uncultured Anaerolineales bacterium
GCGCGCACTTTCGCCGGATTATCGTGGCGCGAAAATGATACAATGCGGCCATGCTTATCGCAGTGCTGACCGAATCCGTTGTCTCCAAAATCGCCGCCGGCGAAGTGGTGGAGCGCCCGGCTTCGGTGGTGAAAGAGCTGCTGGAAAACGCACTCGATTCCGGCGCGAGAAGGATTAATGTGGAAGTCGAGGGCGGCGGGCGGCAACTCGTACGCGTGGCCGATGATGGCGCCGGCATCCCGGCGGCGGAGGCGGAACTGGCATTCGCGCGGCACGCCACCTCCAAATTGCGCTCGGCGGGTGACCTTGACGGCATCGAGACGCTCGGTTTTCGCGGCGAGGCGCTGGCCTCCATCGCTGCGGTCAGTCGCGTGCGACTGGTGACGCGCGCGCCGGGCGAGCAGACCGGCACGCGCCTGCTCGCCGAGGCGGGTAACATCAGCGACCGCGCGAGCATCGGCGCGCCGCGCGGCACGGTGGTCTCGGTGGAGAACCTATTTTTCAATGTTCCCGCGCGGCTGAAGTTTCTCAAATCTGATGCTGCAGAAAAAGGGCGCATTGCCCGGGTGCTCTCGCGTTACGCTCTCGCTTATCCGGCGGTGCGCTTTCTGCTGCACTTCGACAACCGCCAGGCGTTTCAATCACACGGCACTGGAAACCTGCGCGATGTTCTGGTGGCCGCCTACGGGGCGGAGACGGCCGGGCAGATGCTGGAACTTTCCGGAAGTGAGCAGGAGGGCATCTCTGTACATGGTTTTGTCAGTCCACCCGGACTCAGTCGCTCCAATCGGCGTGAAATCACGCTTTTCGTGAACGGGCGCTATGTACACGACGCGCAACTCGGTGTGGCGGTCACGCGCGCGTATCACACGCTGCTGATGACCGGGCGCTATCCGATTGCGGTGCTTTCCATCGCGCTCCCGCCGGGAGATGTGGATGTGAACGTGCATCCGGCAAAAACGGAAGTGCGTTTCCGGCAGCGCAACCGCGTCTTCCGCGCTGTGGAGCGCGAGGTGCGCCGGACGCTGCTGAATCAGGCACCGGTGCAGAGTGCGACGCCATCGGGATGGGCGCAGACGGGCGCTGCCGCCGCGCTCCACTGGCAAGAGCCGGTCGCCGTTGGCACGCGCGCGGACGAGGCCCCCGCGCAGGCTGCCGACTCCATCCTGGCAGCTGGAACCCAGGCCGGGCTTCCTGTGGGCGGAGTGCCGCTGCTGCGCGTCATTGGTCAGGTCGGCGCGGCTTACATCGTCGCTGAAGGCCCGGACGGGCTATATCTGATTGACCAGCACGCTGCCCACGAGCGAATCCTTTATGAGGCTTTCATGGCCGCCGCGCAGGGCGCGCAGGTGGAATCGCAGACCTTGCTTCAGGCTGCGACGGTCACGCTGGCGTCGCAGGAAGCGGAGGATCTGCGGCATCAGCTCGATGCCTTGCAGGGTCTGGGCTTCGAAGTGGAGCCCTTTGGGGGCGATAGTTTCGTAGTGCGCGCACTTCCGGCTGTGCTTGGCGCGGTCACGGCCGAGCAGGCGCTGCGCGGCGTGGTGGAGCACGACAATGATGATGGGCACGTATTGCCGCCGGGTGCGGAAGCGCGCATCATCACGCGGGTGTGCAAGCGCGCCGCCGTGCGCGCCGGGCAAGTGCTTTCGCATGAAGAGCAGGCGGCGCTGTTGCGACGGCTGGAGAAATGTCTTTCGCCGCGCACCTGCCCGCACGGTCGTCCCACCATGATTCATTTGAGCGTGGAGACGCTGCAGCGGCAGTTCGGGCGAAAAGGTTAAGCCGCCGCCCGCAATAAAGGTATATCGACATGCTCGCAATCTGGCTGCAACACAAAGAGTTGCGCCTGCGTGACGACCTGCAGATTCCGGCGCCACTGCCCGGGGAAGCGTTGGTGCGCGTGCTGCGCGCCGGAATCTGCAACACCGATCTGGAGCTGACGCGCGGGTATTATCCCTTCACCGGCGTGCTCGGGCATGAGTTCGTCGGCGTGGTGGAGCAGGGCCCGCATGAGTTGCTGGGCGAGCGCGTGGTGGGCGAGATTAATGCGGTCTGCGGCCAGTGCGCGCACTGCCGACACGGAAGGCGAACACATTGCGCCAACCGCACTGTGCTTGGAATCATGCAGCGCGATGGCGCCTTCGCGCAATACCTGACGCTGCCGACAGAGAACCTGCATGTGGTTCCAGCAGTGCTTTCTACCGATGCCGCCACCTTCGCTGAGCCGCTGGCAGCCGCGCTGCAGATTCAAGAGCAGCTCCCGATAGGGTTGGGAGACCGCGTGCTGCTGGTGGGCGCGGGGAAACTGGGGCAGCTTATCGCGCAGACGCTGGCGCTGACCGGTTGCGATTTGTATGTGGTCGGCCGCAACCGCGCCAAACTGGAGCTGCTTGATCAAAGCCGAATTGCAACCGGCGCGGCGGCAGATGTGCCCGCGGGGGAGTTCGACATAGCGGTGGACTGTACCGGAAACGCGGATGGGTTCGCCATCGCTCGGGCGGCGCTGCGCCCACGGGGGACGCTGCTGCTGAAAAGCACCTACGCGGATCGACTCAACGTGGATGCCTCCGCTCTGGTGGTGGACGAAATCACGCTGCTCGGCTCGCGCTGCGGCCCGTTCGCGCCGGCGCTGCGCCTGCTCTCCGAAGGGCGGGTGCAGGTGGAGCCGCTCATCCACGCCCGTTATGGGCTTGTGGATGGATTGGCCGCCTTTGAGCGGGCACAGCAGCGCGGAATCCTTAAGGTGCTGCTGACGATGGAATCTTCCGGTGGGTAATATCGGCGGCGAGCGAGCTCCTTAGATTACAACTCGATTCTCATCAAATCGCGCGCGAGTTTGACCGGGCCGCTGAATTGGTTGCGCGCCTCGGAGAGAAGCTTGGATTCGTCCGGGCGGTGCACGTCATAGTGGATGAGATAGAGCGTGCCGACCTGCGCCCGGGCAGCCACCTCTCCGGCCTGCGCGGCGCTGCTGTGCCCGTTGGTTGCAGCCGTGGCCTCGTGCAGCAGCACGTCCGCGCCCGCAGCCAGGCGCGAAATGGAAGCGCACGGGGCGGTATCGGCGGAATAGGCAAGTGCGCGCCCGCCGGATTCGTCTGTAATGTGCAACCCGACGACCGGTACCATGTGCTCGTCCGGTGAAGCGCTAACGGTGAAATCACTGTTCGTCAGCACTGGCGCGTTCTCGTTCAGGGGAATCTCGTGCAGATCGACCGAGAAGAAACCGGGCCACTGCCGCCAGTCACATGCATCCATCAGTTGACTGAAGCGCTGCAGGCAATGCGCCGGCGCGTGGATGCGCAACGGTTGTTTGCGGCCGAGCAACCACATGTTCATCAGCATTAGCGGCGCGCCACTGATGTGGTCGGGATGGAAATGCGTCAAAATCAGGTCGCTGATGGAATCGTAGGCTATTCCCGCCTGCGCCAGCCGCACAGTTGGGTTGGAACCGCAGTCCACCAGAATGCCGCTGTGCTTGCCGTGTACGGCGAAGTGGGTGAGCTCGTGGGCGGCGTCCGGAATGGAATGTGCGCAGCCGAGAATGGTAATGGTAGCCACGCGCTCCCGGTCAGGTCACTTTGGTCTCTCGCGTGTGAACGGCTCGCACTGCGGGCAGCCGAGCGGCGATTGCGGGCAGCGCCTCGGCCACATCGGCGTGCAGTACCACGTTCGCCGCATGGTCGAGCTGCGTCTCTTCACGGTTGATGATGATCAGCGCAGCGCCGCCTATTGTGCCTCCCGCATTGTCTTTTCCGGAAGTATCTCGCCAAACAGGATGACATCGGGTTTCAGCACGCTCCGGCATTGCGCACAGGTCGGCAATCCCGTTCCCGCGCACAGCAATTGCTCCCTGAACTGGTCGCTCGCGTAAGTGCGGCCGCAGCTCAGACAACTGGCAGCGCTGATGTCCCCGTGGAGCTCGAACATCCGCTGTGAACCGGCGCGGCGATGCAGCTGATCTATGTTCTGGGTGATGAGCGCTGCCAGGAATCCGGCGCGCTCAAGCGCTGCCAGCGCATGGTGGCCGGAGTTGGGTTCCGCCGCAAACATCCGCTGCGCCAGCGGGCGAACCCATTCGTAGAATGCTTCCGGCTTGCGCCGAAAGCTGGCCAGCGAGGCCACCTCCATCGGGTCGGCACGTTCCCACAGTCCGGTGCCGTGGCTACGGAAATCGGGAATGCCAGAGGCGGTGGACATGCCTGCGCCGGTGAATGCCACCGCGTGGCGAGCCCTTCGAAACAGCCGCACAGTGGCCCCAATGAATTGTTCCTCGGACGATTGCACCGAAAACCTTTCCGCGCAAGTCTAGCATACGCGTCTGTGGGCGACAATTTTCGTCCAATTGAAGGTTAGCGGGTGGTATCGTCAATACTGGCGGCAGGAAATGTGCGACCAACGACAGGCTCCCCGGAAGGCCCAGATGCTATAATCGCAGCGTGTTGGTGGCGATGTCCGCGCGCTGTGCCGCGCAGGGTCGTAGAAGAGCAAAGGAGTAACCGTTGTGGACGTCCTGCCCATTGACTTCTCCCCCCAATTGCATTGGCCGGCATGGTGGCCGGGCAATGCGGTGCTGTTCGTCGGCCTGTTGGCCGTGGCTTTTTCCCTTCACCGACGCAGACACACATGGAAAGACCTAACTGCAGCCGCGCGGCGTGGCTTCTGGCTGCTGCTGCTGATGGCTGTGGTGGTCAACATTACTCCCGCCCTTTCATTGACAGTTGAGCACCCCTTAATTCCGACCGGCCCTGATGGGCCAACTGAAATCACGTTATTGTCATACGCTCCGGTTGTGCTCGCGGCCGGCTGGTGGGGAGGTGGTTCCGCTGTGGTGCTCGCGCTGGTGGGCGGGCTGGCGAACGCCTTATGGCATGGCCAACATCTGTTTGCCCTGCTGGAATGGGCGTTGGTTGCCGGGCTGGTTTCTTATCTGGTGCGCCAGGATTACATCGGCGGGTTACCGGCACTGCTGCGCCGGCCGCTGCCGGCGGTGCTCGTTGTGGGCATGCTGGTCTGGCCTTTGCAACTCGCCTCTTTGATATTGGATGCTGGTCCGCGCGGACTTTCACAACTGGACCTGACAACCACAATCTGGTCCGGCAGCGCGCCGCCCCTGTTTGGCGCACTGCTTATAACCGGTCTGGTGGGCGAAGTCGCGCGCGGAATCGCGCCCAACCACTGGTACCGAAAAACGCCACGCCGGCTGCCACCTTACGCCGCCAATCTCAACAGACGGCTGCTTTTCGCGTTGCTGCCCATGGCTCTGGTGGGCATTGCGGCATTGTTCTGGGCAAACACACTCATCGCTCGGAGCGCAGCCACGCGCCTGGTAGTGCACCAAATGGAGCGGGACGCGGAGCATGCCGCCGAGATTATCCCTTTCTTCATCCGCACCGGTGAGAGCCTGGCGCTGGATCTCTCCCGGGAGCCGCGCCTGCGCAGCGGCGACGCGCGCGCGCGCGCGCAGCATCTATCGCAGGAAATTCGCACCGTGCCGTATTTCAGCCAGTTGGTGTTTTTCGACGCGCTGGGACGACCGCTGGCTGGCTATCCAGAGACCGATGTGACCGTGCTTGGGTTGACACCAGCCGAGATTGCCGCTGTGCAAGTTGGCCTGCAGGGAGTGCCGGGCCATGAGCTGGTGTTTCCGGAGCGGGACAGCGCAGCCGCTCTGGTTTCTTTTGTCTCGCCGGTGACCGATCCCGATACGGGGGCCTCAGGGGGCGCATTGCTTGGCCGTGCGGAAATAGTCAGCAGCCCGCTCATGCTACCGGCAATCAACAGTTTGCAGGGTTTACTGGTCGGCTCCGGTATGGGTTTTATCACGGACGGGCAGGACCGCATCCTTTACCACCCTGATGCGGCCCGCTTGCGGCAGGTTTGGCGACCGGCCAGCGATGCTCAGGCGCTGCCAACGACCTCTGTTAGCGGCCATGCGTATCAGGATCAGGCCTCAGATGGTTCCGGGCGATTGGTGTACTACCTTCCGGTAGAGGGCCACCCGTGGAACGTGGTGATTGTAGTGCCGGTCTCCGCGGTGCTGACTCAGGCCACTAGGATTTCCTTTCCGCTCGCCTTGCTTTTGCTGGCCGGCGGCGTGCTCGGAATCGTGTTTCTGCTGATGATTAGCCGACACCTTACCCGGCCGCTGGGCGCGCTGGCCACCGCCACTGAGCAGATTACGGCCGGAAAACTGGACGAGCCGGTGCGGATAAGCGGCGCGGATGAGGTGGGCCGGTTGGGCGAGGCCTTCGAGCGTATGCGCGTGCGCGTGCGTTCGCAAGTGGACGGGCTCAGCCTGCTCCTGCAGGCTTCCATTTCCGTGGCCAGCAGCCTTAATCTGGAGGAGTCTTTGCCGCCCATTTTGCAGGGCGCTTTGAGCGTGACTGACGCCGAGGGCGCGCGCCTGCTGCTCATGCCGTTTGATGGGCGGCAGGATAAACTACAGAGTTATTCTGCCGGGGCGGGCGCTGCTGAGATGAGCGCGTTTGATGCCAATATCCTCCAGCTGGTCGAGGCGGAGGCAGAGATTGTTGCAATAGAGAATGTGGCCCGCGCGCGAACAGTGCTGGACGTCGGCGCTGGGCCGCACTCTCTGCAGGCGGTCATCGCGCTGCCGCTGCAGCACGAGGCCAATCTGCTGGGTACGCTCTGGCTGGGTTACACTGAGCCACACCATTTTTCGCGCGAAGAATCTGATCTGCTGACCACGCTGGCGGGTCAGGCGGCGGTGGCTGTGGCGAACGCCCGCTTGTTCGAGGCCAGCGAGGGCGGCCGGCAGCAACTTGCCGCCATTCTCACCGCCACCCCGGACGCGGTAATCGTCACCGACTCGAGATTGCGCCTGTTGCTGCTCAACCCGGCTGCCGAGGATCTTTTCGAGCTGCAAGAGCAGCAGATCACAGGGCGGCGCATCAACGAGATGATTCATCAACCCCAACTGGCCGTCGCCCTGCGCGCGAGCGATGAGCGCGCCTCCGCTCACGAAATAAAACTTCCGGATGGGCGCACGTTCTCGGCCTCGACCTCCTCAATATTGCGGCAGGACGGTTCTATTATCGGCCGCCTGGCCGTGTTGCGTGACGTCACAGATTTCAAGCAACTTGACCGGCAAAAAACTGACGCAATCGCTGCCGTCAGCCACGACCTAAAAAACCCTCTTTCGCTCATGCACGGCTACGCCTCAATGCTGCCGATGGTGGGCCAACTCAATGCCCGCCAGCGCGATTTTTCCGAGAAGATTGTGGCTGGCGTTGAGCAGATGAGTACGCTGATAGAGGATGTGCTTGATTTGCATCGTATCGAATCTGCGCCGGGCTCAGACTGGGAAAGATGCCGGCTGGAAGTTCTGCTGCAGCAAGTGGTAGAGGAAATGCGACCGGCTGCCGTTGCCAAAGGTATCCAGCTGGCCTGTGCGGCTGCTACCGGAATAGAGCCTGTCTCCGGCGATGAGAATTTGCTGCGGCGGGCCATCCGCCATCTGCTCGACAACGGAGTGCGCTACACGTCCGCCGGGGGCAGCGTGCAGGCACGGGTGGAAATGCGCGCCGAGGGCGTTGTGATAGCGGTCGCCGATAGCGGCGTCGGCATCTCCCGCGCCGACCAGGACCGGCTGTTTGAGCGGTTCTACCGCGTGAAGGGTCAGCAGGAGGGCGAATCAGGCGGCAGCGGCCTTGGGCTTGCTTTCGTCAAATCAATCGCTGAGCGCCACGGCGGGCGCGTATGGCTGGAAAGTCAACTGGGGCAGGGCAGCACCTTCTTCCTCTCCCTGCCTACTCAGAAGGGCGACGGCGACGAAAGCTGAACAGCGCCCAACCGCCGGCATTTACAATCCTGCCCTGCCGTGGTAGACTCGCCGCGTTGCGAGCAGGGTGTCTGCCTCTCGCTTTCCGCTCCAATTAGGCGTTCTCTCCGAACCCGAAAGGGGTTATCCCGAGGAAAGAGGTTTTCCGATAATGCGTGACTACGAAATTGCGTCTATTTTGAGTTTGGATTTGGATGAGAGCGGTCTGGCTGCTTTGACAGAAAGAATCGCGAGCTGGATTGCGGCGGCCGGAGGCGAGGTTGCCTCGGTGGATAATTGGGGCCGCCGCAAACTGGCCTACCCTATCAAGAAGCAGCAGGAAGGACACTACGTTTTTTGGTATGCCAGCCTGCCACCGGCTGCACCCGCCGAAATCGAACGCCAGATGCGCCTGAACGAGGACGTGCTCCGCTTCATGGTTGTGCGTGCCGAATTGCCGCCCCCGCCTGAAGAAGAAGAGACGCAAGAAGAGCAGGTGGAGGGCGAAAGCGCTGAAGAAAGTGATGTCACTGGTGAAGCGGACGCTGACAGCGGTACTGATGCCGAGGAATTGGCCAGCCCCGAGCTGGATACGCCGGAGACAAATGCAGACGAAAGCGCGCCGGTCGCATAGGCTGGTGTGCTGGCAGGCTGGGGCTTTTTTCGGAAAGTTGCACCGATGTCAAAGGGCTTGAACAAAGTTATGCTCATCGGGAACGTAGGTGGAGATGTGGAGCTGCGCTACACGCCCGGTGGGAAATCGGTGACGTCCTTTCGTCTGGCAACCACCCGCGCATGGATCACTTCTTGGGGCGAGCGCCATGAGCAGACAGAATGGTTCACGGTGGTGGCCTGGGACAAACTGGCCGAAATCTGCTCGCGCTTTCTGAGGAAGGGGCGGTGCGTGTACATAGAGGGGCGATCATGCAATAGGGCCTGGCGGGGTAGCGATGGCCAGCCGGAAGTCTCAAACTGAGGTCATTGCCCGGGAGATGATTCTGCTGGATGCGCCCGCGCGTGGCGAAAGCGATACTGCGGCCGCGGCGGAAAATGAAGCTTCCCGTCCGGAGGCCAGTGAAGGTGGCTTTCCTTTTTGAGGAGTTCCCCATGAGTGCTTGTACACCTGGATGGATGAAAACAGAGAGGAGCAATTGTCATGCTGAGGGAGCGTCAGCGCCCGAAGCATCTTGTTTTGTGACGAATGAGACTCTTCGCTTGTTATGCTCGCTCAGAGTGAAACTGCGGGACCTAGCGTTGCTGTAAATCCATGTTTCTTTTGTCGAAGGAGGAATAGACGATGAGTTTTCAAAGAGGTGGCCGACGGCGGTCATATCCGCGCCGGCCAAGAGTGTGCCAGTTTTGCGTGGACAAGATTGACACCCTCGATTATAAGAATGTCGAAATCCTGGCCCGGCAAACCGGCCCGGAAGGCAAGATACGGCCTCGCCGCCGTACCGGCATCTGTGCCCGGCACCAGCGCATGCTCGCTACGGCAATTAAGCGCGCCCGGCACATGGCGATGCTGGCGTTTGATCGCGGCACCTGGGTGTAGTCACCTTCATCTGAACAGGAATGGGAAGCAACCGGGTCGCTGGTTCCGGACGGCCGCAGCGCCGGCGCAGGCATCACGGTCAACGCGAGCGTCGTCTCAAGGTCTGGCTGCTGGTGGCCACGGCAGCGGTAACCCTGATTGTGGTCGGGCTGCTCGCCCATGGCCTTTTGCAGCAGTACTGGTTCACCCCGCGCCGGGCGGTCGCCACTGTCGGACTGAGTGAAATCTCACTGCGCACATTACAACAGCAGACGCGCTATCGGCGTGTGCAGCTACTAAATGAGTTCATCACCTATTCCGAGCTGCTGCAGTATGCGGGCGAGCAGCGCGCTCAGTTGCAGGCGCGGCTGGACCAGATTGACGACCAGCTGAACGACCCGCTCGCGCTTGCACGGCAGGTGATTGAGGAACTGATCGCCACGGAGTTAGTGCGCGCCGAGGCCTCCGCACGGGGAATCAAGGTGGGCGTGGATGAAATCGAAGCGGCGGCAAATGCGTATTTCGGCTATAATCCTGACGCGGAATCCTCCACTCTGGTGCCCACTGCCGTGATTGACCCCGAACCAGAGAGCGACTCTGCGCCGACCCCATTTCTCACCCCCACTCCATTCACGGAAGCGGCGTATCAGGAAACTTATTCCGCTCATCTGGAAACGCTCAGCGCCGACACTGGCATGAATGAGACCGGTTTTCGCGACCTGTTTGAGAGACGCGTGCTGATTGGGAAAGTGCGTGACGCCATGGCCGCAGAACGGGATGTTACCGAGCAGCAGGTGCATGCGCGCCATATTCTGCTCTCGCTGGATGAATTGGAAACCGCGCAGGATGTTTTGGAACGTGCGCTGGCGGGCGAGGATTTCACCGCGCTTGCGGCGGAGTTCTCTGCCGACGCCTCCAATTCCAAAACGGGCGGTGAACTCGGCTGGTTTCCGCGCGGCCAGATGGTGGCCGCCTTCGAGAACGCGGTGTTTTCGGCCGAGACCGGTATCATCCCCGAACTGGTGGCCACCCAGTTCGGGTTGCATGTGGTCGAAATATTAGAGAAAGGGGTGCGTGCGCTGCCTGAGCCTGTGCTTGAGCAGCGCCGGCAACTGGCTTTTGACCAGTGGCTTTCCGAGCGGCGTACCGAGGAGAGTATCGAAATCTTGGACTGGTGGGAAGCGCTTGCGCCGGCCGAGCCAACGCTGCAGGATTTCTACGCGCGCTTACGAGCAGAGCAAGGCGCGAACTAAGCGCGGGGATGCGCTGAAGCCTTTCCCGCTACGCCAGTTCCTCGATTTCATCCGGTCTCAAACTGATAACCTTGCTAGCGCTGTCCGCGCCCATGTTTATGCCGTAAACCGTGTCGGCCACCTCCACCGTGTGGCGATTGTGCGTGATGAGCA
>CAJWGI010000022.1 GCA_913031335.1 uncultured Anaerolineales bacterium
GCCTGATTGTGCCGGTGCAAGCCCGCCCCGGTCACGACCGCCGCTATGCGCTGGATTGCACTCGGCTGCATGCCCTCGGCTGGCAGCCGGCCCACTCGTTTGAAGACGCGCTGGCTGCGACTGTGCGTTGGTATCAAGAAAACGAGTGGTGGTGGCGGCCTATCAAGAGTGGGGAGTTCAAAGAGTATTACCAGCAGCAATATGGGGAACGGCTCCAAGCGCGGGTATAAACCACTGAGGGCGCGACCGGAGTCGGTCGCGCCCTGTTGCTACGGGTTAGCTGCCTTACTCGCTCTCTCGCAGGCAATCGCCGCGGTGGCCTCCGAAGCCGGGCCCTTTGCGACCCCAGCCGTGACCCTTTTCTAGCGGCCACTCGCCGGAGGCGATCTTCTCCGCCATTTCCGTATGGCGTGTGGTCATCTCATCTGCCAGCTCGGGCCAGTGTTTGCCTTCGGCATGGGCGGCCTCGAGTTCGTCAACGCTGATGCGATGCGCGTCCGCCACGGCTGAATGCATGGTTTCGTTATCCTCGAACATGCCGCCATGCCCGCGCCAGTGACCACCCGCGCGGTACCATGGGCCGAAGCCTTGCGGCGGTTCGGGCGTCTGCGCGAATGCAATCCTTGCGCCGAGCAGCGCCGCCACGGCCACTGCTGCCACCGCCCCTACCACACCCGCAATTCTCCAGTTCTTACTCATTTCAGTATTCTCCTTGTTTTCCAGTTCCAACCTCAGGTTGTCCCCTGAGCGCTTTGTTGCCCACAGTTTAGGCTAATGGCGTGAAGAAGTTGTGAAGGGATGATATGGGTGTTGTTAAGCCCATCCATTTCGGCGGCAGCGCAGGTGGGTGCGGGGCCGCTGCCGACGAGGTGATATAATCCGCCACTCCGATTGACACTTGGAAAGGCAAGGCGGTAGCGATCTGACGCACGTGCCCGACACGGATAATGACCACAGTGAAGCACCCTGATTCCTTCAACACAAAAGCCACCCTGAACACGGGCGCGGGCAGCGCTGTACTCTATCGGCTGGACGCGCTCGAAAAGCAAGGCATCGGGAATATCTCGCGCCTGCCGTTCTCGCTGCGGGTGCTGCTGGAAGCACTGCTACGCACTGAAGACGGCTTTGCTGTCACTGGCGATGATGTCCAGCGCCTTGCCAATTGGGATGCAAACGCGCCTGCGCCTGCCGAACTTCCGTTCAGGCCCGGGCGCGTGATAATGCAGGATTTCACTGGCGTGCCCGGCGTGGTCGATCTGGCCGCCATGCGCTCGGCTGTGCAGCACATGGGTGGTGACCCGCGTAAAATCAACCCGCTCGTGCCTGTCGATCTGGTCATCGACCATTCGGTACAGGTGGACTATGCCGGTGACAACGCGGCGCTGACACGCAATGCCGAGAAGGAATTTGCCCGCAACGGCGAGCGTTACGCCTGTCTGGCCTGGGCTAGCCGTGCTTTCGATAACCTGCGCGTGGTGCCGCCCTCCACCGGAATTATTCATCAAGTCAACCTGGAATATCTCGCCAGCGTGGTGATGGCGCGCGAAATCACGGGCGAATTGATCGCCTACCCTGATACTCTTGTGGGCACCGATTCGCACACCACCATGATTAATGGCCTCGGTGTACTCGGCTGGGGCGTGGGCGGCATCGAAGCCGAGGCGGTTATGCTCGGTCAGCCGATTTATATGCTGACGCCCGAAGTGGTCGGTTTCAAACTCAGCGGCGCGCTGCCCGAAGGCGCTACCGCCACTGACCTGGCGCTGACGATTGTGGAGCAACTGCGCGCGCATGGCGTGGTGGGCAAGTTCGTCGAGTTTTTCGGCCCGGCCCTGTGCAGCATGAGCCTGCCCGACCGCGCCACGGTCGCCAATATGGCCCCTGAATACGGCGCGACGATGGGCTTCTTCCCGGTGGATGATGAGACGCTCAATTTCCTACGCCGCACCGGGCGCGACGCCGATTTGGTGGAACGCTACACCAAAGAGCAGAGCTTGTTCCGCAGCGTCGATACTCTCGACCCAGAGTTCAGCGCCACGCTGGAATTGGATCTTGGCACGGTGCAGCCCAGCATGGCCGGGCCGAAACGTCCGCAGGATCGTGTTCTGCTCAATGATATGAAATCTGCTTTTCAGCAAACACTGCGCGCCCCGCTGGCGGAACGCGGCTTCGCCCTGGAAGGGGCAGCCCTCGACGAATCGGCTGCGGAACTCCGCCACGGAGCGGTAGTCATTGCCGCCATCACGTCCTGCACCAATACGTCTAATCCCAGCGTAATGCTGGGCGCCGGTCTACTGGCGAAAAAGGCGGTCGAAAAAGGGCTGCTGGTCAAACCGTATGTGAAGACTAGTCTGGCGCCCGGATCGCGTGTGGTAACCGAATATCTGAACACGGCCGGGCTGACGCCATATCTGGATCAGTTGGGCTTCTACACTGTGGGCTATGGCTGCACCACTTGCATCGGCAACAGCGGCCCGCTTGCGCCGCAGGTGATTGACGCGATAGAGAGCGGCGACCTGGTGGCGGCAGCGGTGCTTTCTGGAAACCGCAATTTTGAAGGCCGCATTCATTCACATATCAAGGCCAATTATCTAGCTTCGCCGCCGCTGGTAGTGGCGTATGCGCTGGCGGGCACGGTGGATATCGACCTGAGCGCCGAGTCGTTGGGCACTGGGGTTGATGGGCAGCCGGTATACCTGCGCGATATCTGGCCCACGCAGACGGAAGTGACAGTCGCCATCTCCAGCGCGGTCAAGACCGAATATTTTGTGGAAAAATATGGCAATGTGTTTGCGGGCAATGCGGACTGGAATAAGGTCGCCGGCGCAGGTGGCGACTTGTACGACTGGGATGAAAACTCGACCTATATTCAGGAGCCGCCATTTTTTGTTGATATGCCGCCGCAGGCACCGCAGATTGCGCCGATTGATGATGCGCGCGTGCTGGCGCTGCTGGGCGACACCATCACTACTGATCACATCTCTCCGGCGGGCAAGTTCGCGCCGGAATCTCCCGCCGGGCAATATCTGCTGGCGCGTGGCGTCAACCCGGGTGATTTCAACAGCTACGGCACACGGCGCGGCAACGACCGCGTGATGACGCGCGGCACTTTCGCCAACATCCGCCTAAAAAACCAGCTTGCGCCGGGCACCGAGGGTGGGCTGACGCTATGCTTTACCGACGGAGACCCACCCCGAGAAATGACCATTTTCGAGGCCTCGGAAAAATACAGAGCGCAGCACATCCCGTTGATCGTGCTGGCGGGCGCAGAATACGGTACCGGCTCCTCGCGTGACTGGGCTGCAAAGGGCACGCAGCTGCTCGGCGTGCGCGCGGTTATCGCTGCCAGCTTCGAGCGCATCCACCGCAGCAATCTGGTGGGGATGGGTGTGCTGCCGCTGCAATTTGCGGATGGCGAGACATGGAGTTCACTGGGGCTGACCGGTCACGAAGTTTTCCACATTGACGTTCCCGCCGACTTGCAGACCGGGCAGCTGGTCACGGTGCGGGCAGCCCGTCCGGATGGCAGTCACTTGCAGTTCACCGTCACCGCGCGCGTCGATACGCCGGTGGAAGTCGAATACTATCGCAATGGCGGTATCTTACAGACCGTGTTGCGCAAGTTGTTGAGATAGGGCTGAATCCTGAGCTCTGTACGTAACTAAAAGCCCCCGATTGTCGGGGGCTTTTTTGTTTGGATAATGATGTGCTCTAACCATTTGCCGTCTAAAAGCATCTGTATCAAGTTTGTCTCTCGCTCACGCCATGCGGTTTCTGTGGATGGCGAGCATGTCTTCCAGCAGGGCGTAGCCGGTTTCAACCCGGCCTGCGCCCGGCCCCACCAGCGTGACATCGCCGAGTAGCTCGGTGGTGTAGGTGATGGCGTTGGTCGCGCCGCCGATTGAGGCCAGCGGGTGACTGTGTGGGATGCGCTGCGGTTTCACGCTGGCGGTAAAGCCCGTCGCGGTTTTCTCCACTGCGCCAATCAGCTTCCAGCGCTCTCCCGCTTCGGTTGCGGTGCTGACGTCATCCGCGGTCAGGCGCGTGATGCCCTCGCAACTAACATCCTCCATGGTCAGCGGCAAATCCATGAGCAGATTGGCCAGAATGACCACTTTGCCGGCCGCGTCGTGCCCCTCCACGTCTCCACTCGGGTCGGCCTCGGCGTAACCTTTCTGCTGCGCCTCGGCCAGCGCATCGGCGTAATCCGCACCGCTCTCCATCTGCGTCAAAATATAATTAGTCGTCCCATTCAGAATGCCCTCCACGCGCTTCACGTTGGCACCGACAAGCATCTCCATCCCGACTCTAAGCGCGGGTGTACCGCTCATCACCGTGCCCTCCACACCGATCTTCACGCTGTTGTTTCGCGCCAGCGCCAGCAGCTCGGGGAAGTGCAGCGCGGTCGGCCCTTTGTTGGTGGTGACAACGTGCTTGCCGGCCTGCAGCGCGGCGCGGATGTGCGTGAGCGCCGGCTCACCGGTCTCCAGATCAGTGTAGCTGATTTCGATGACGATGTCCGCGTTGCTCTCGTTGATGGTGCGCAGCGAATCCCAAACACGGTGCGGCGCGGCCACCGCTGAGACGCTGTCGTTCTCGCGTACGGCCGCCAGTAAATCGGGAATCGGCAGCCCGTCCGGGTGGTGGCAACTGCCTTTCAGCAGGTCGCTGATGGCGACAATCTGAAAGTGCGCGCCGAAGCGCTCGGCCAGCCAGTCGCCACGCTCGACCAGAATCTGGGCCAGGCCCTGCCCCACATTGCCGAAACCAATCAGTGCAAGTCGGTAGATATTCATGGGTTGTCTTACCCTATTCGTACAACTTGAACTTCATTCCGTTGCCCGTTGCGATGCGATTTGACCGGTGAAAATTGCCGTACAGGATTATACACTCCGGAATCGGGACTTCCGGGCTAAAAAGCCCAGTGTATGGGTACGTACACTGCGTGGCTACCCCGCTGGTTCATCCGGAAGTTATCGTGGCCCAGCGCAGCGGCATGCTAATCGGCTCGCGCGGCTCCGGTGACGTGGAGCGTAGAGATTGTGCGGCGGTAGAGGCGCGGCCAGGAAATCATGCCGAGAAATTGTAGAAATGCCCTACCGTCACCGCACCAACTAGCGCCACAGAAAGATAGAGCGCAAACACGCGCCGGGTGGTCAGCCCCCAGACGGCGGCCATTGCTGGTAATGTGGTCATCGCTCCGGCGACAAGAAATGCCAGACCGGCGGCTGGATTCATACCCTGCTGCAGCAGCCCGCCCACCAATGGCAGCGCGGCCAGATTGGTGGTGTACATGGGCACGCCAATCAGCGTAGCTGTCAGAATAGCCCAGGGGTTGCGCGCTCCAAGCGCCCCTTCCACCCATCCCCTCGGTATATAGAGAACCATTAATGCCTCCAGGAAGAACGCCAATGCCATAAATTTGGCGACCAACAGTGTGGCGCTGAATACCTCTGGCAGCAGCCGCTGGCGCAGCGAGCGCGGGGGCTGCGGGCAATAGGCGTCGCTGGCGGGCGGGCAGCAGGCTTCGGGTTCGGTTAGCGCGAGGGTCTGCTCCGGCTGCCAGTTCTCCACCAGCGTTATCGGTGCAATGTTTGCGGAGATGGTCTCTGCGGCCGGGCGCAATTCTGGCGTGCTCCCCGGTCCGCGCCGAAGTGCGCGCCATCCATTTTGCAGGATTTTTCCGAGTGACTGCGACGAAGTGGTCGGGCGTGCGCGCAGTACGTTGTCCCCCAGCCAGCCGCACTGTGTCAGAAAGTAGGCGGCGAACCCGGCCGCCAGACTGAGCACCAGCGTGGCCGCCAGTCGCCAGACGGCCATTTCCCAGCCAAGCGTGGCTACGCTCAGAAAGAATATCTCTGGATCCATGGAGGGCGAAGCCACCCAAAAAGACATCACCGGCGCGAGTGGTACTCCGCCGATGAGCAGCGAGGCGATGACCGGAATCACGGTGCATGAGCACAGCGGGCTGAATGCGCCCACCGCGGTTGCCAGGAAGATGGCGATAATCGGACGTGCCTGGAATGCGCGGTTGATGTGCTGCGCAGCCCCAAACAGATTCACGGCGGCGGCGATAGGAATGGTGACCAGCAAAAAAGGCCAGATCTTCAGCAGGTGGCTGAGGACGAAATCAAAGACAGGTTGCAGAGTTTCCATGCGTTCTATTCGTTGTCAAAAAATCTTGTCCACCTTCGCGCGGAACCAGGCGATGTTAGCGGTGTGGAGGCAATAGCTGGTTGCCGGCCCCTGGATTGTGCCCTGAATCCAGCCGGCAGCGCGCAGCACCTTCAGATGTTGCGATACGGTCGCTTGCGTGATGGGCAGAATCTCGACAATATCGCCAGTGATGCAGCCGGGGTGAGTGACCAGATATTTCACGATTGCAAAGCGGGTGGCATTACCCAGCGCTTTGAACATTGCGGTCAATCGTTGCTGCTCCGCGGGAGAGATATCGAGCGTGCAGCAGGCCAATGGTGCAACAGGCGATTCAGAAGGTAGCTGCCGGTTAGCGGGCATGAATTTTTCGATTCCCTATATCGTAATAATACGATAATAGGTCGAAATTAGTATGTTGTCAAGCCCGACATGCTTGTTCAATTTCTGGTACCGAGCTTATTGAATCTGAGCGCGGTTTGTCGTATAGTAAGGAGGGTTGCCGTTGTTGGCAGCCGTTATTCTTAGTTCGGTGTTGGATTA
This sequence comes from uncultured Anaerolineales bacterium, assembly GCA_913031335.1. Taxonomy (GTDB): domain Bacteria; phylum Chloroflexota; class Anaerolineae; order Anaerolineales; family UBA11657; genus CAJWGI01. The sequence goes on from CAJWGI010000022.1 coordinate 6,697, forward strand.
GTTCAGTGAAAAGGAGCGCAACATGACGAGCAGTGTCTACAAGGTGATTGAGTTGGTCGGGACAAGTAGCGAATCGTGGGAACAGGCGGCTGCGGCAGCGATAGAGACGGTGGCCAAAAGCCTGCAAAACCTGCGCATTGCCGAAGTTTCTGAGATGGATATGCAGCTGGAGGATGGAAAAATTATCGCTTATCGCGCCAAGGTAAAAGTTTCTTTCAAATTCAAAAGCGACTGATCCGGCAATCGGGGTGAGATCGTTATAAAAACAGAGCCGCTGCTTGATTGCAGCGGCTCTGTTTTGGGTTTGATATGGCCAGGCTGGCGCGCGGTTGATTTCCAGGTTGCGCGAAATAGGTCAATGCATGCCAGATTTGCTCCGCCGCTGCTCTCGCGCAGCGAGCCTGAATTTCCGCGGAAGTCATATCTGGCGGCATCTGCGCCCCGCCCGGGACGCGCCGGGGGAGTTTCCGCGGTAGACTCCGGGCATGGGCGCGACTGTTGTTGAAGCCATATTGCTTGGCACCGCCCAGGACGCTGGTGTGCCGCAGGCCGGCTGCGATTGCAGCAATTGCAGCCGCGCACGCAGAGACCCAGCGCAGCGCCGGTTCACCGCGTGCCTCGGGTTGGTGGACCGCGAGGCGGGGCAGAGTTGGTTGGTGGACGCCACCCCTGACTTCCGCGAGCAGCAGCATATTTTGCACCAGTTTGCGGCGGATTGCGCGCTGGCGGGAATTTTGCTCACGCACGCGCACATAGGGCATTACCCGGGGCTTTTGCATATCGGGCATGAGGCGATGAATGCGCACCGTCTGCCGGTGTACGCCAGCGAGCGCATGGCGGAGTTCCTGCGTGGGAATGCGCCTTGGTCACAGCTGGTGGAATACGAGAACATCGAGTTACGGTCTTTGACGTCGGGCGTGGAGAGCGTGCTCAGCCCGAATCTGAGCGTGGTGCCCGTGTCGGTGCCGCACCGGCAAGAGTTCAGCGATACCTTCGCATTCGTCGCGCGCGGAGCGCAGAGACGCTTGTTCTATTGCCCGGATATAGATGACTGGGAACTCTGGGAGCACGACCTGCAGGACTTTGCCATCGGCATGGATGTCGTATTTGTGGATGCCACTTTCTACAATGCCAACGAATTGCCGCAGCGCGATATGGACAGAATCGGCCACCCGCTGGTGATGGACACGGCCGAGCGATTGATGGGTCTGGATTGCCAGGTGCGGCTGGTGCACCTGAACCACACTAGCCCGCTCTTCACCCCCGGACCCGAGCGGGAGCTATTGCGGGAATACGGGATAGAGGTGGGGCGTCGCGGCGAGCACTGGGTGCTGGGGTAGGGCGCGGCCCGTGTGCCCGGCTTGCGGGGGCTCAGACGTTCAACTCTGTAAGTTTCCCGCTGGTCATGAAAATCACGCGTTCGGCGATGTTGGTGGCGCGGTCACCGATGCGTTCAAGGTTGTGGGCCACAAACAGCACCGAGAGCAAATGGTCAGTTGATTTGCTCGCATCGCGCGTCTCCGCCACCGTTTTGTGGAAGAGCATGCGGTACTGGTTATCGAGGCTATCATCGTGGTCAGCCACGGCGTAGGCCAGGCCGGCGTCGCGTTGCGTGAAGGCCACCAGCGCGCGCCGTACCATGTCGCGACACTGGCTAGCAAGCTGAAAAATCCCGTTGGGGATATCTCGCTTGGGCACCTCCTCCACGCGCAGCGCCAGTTTCGCGATGCCGGCGGCGTGGTCTCCCATGCGCTCTAGCTCGGTGACGATGTTCATGGCGGTGACAATCATGCGCAGATCCCCGGCCACCGGCTGCTGCGTGACCATAATATGCAGGCATCTCTCCTCAATCTCGAAGCGCTTCGCGTTGATGTTTGCGTCCTTGGCTATAATCTGCTGCGCGAGGTCGACATCGCAATCGGAATATGCACGCATGGCTTGATCTACGGCAGTGTCAATTTTGCTGCTCAACCGCACCAGTTCGTCCGTCAGGGCGTTCAGGCTCTCATCTAAGTTGGCGCGGACGTGGATGCTGTCCATCATGTTTCTCCTTTCTCACCTTTCTCACAGGTGGTTCAGGCAGGCACGGGGGTCTGCCCGCCGGTTTCCAGTTGAATGGCAAAGTCATGTGGCAGCCCGCTCATGCGCACGGTACGCGCGGCCGCAGCCACGTCGTAGTCCACGCGCCAAAACTCCACTTTAGCCCCGCCCTTCGCCAGTGTCAGCAGAACATATCCGGCGCGCGGGTCGCCGTCTTTGGGTTTACCGACAGAGCCGGTATTGACAATTAGGGTGTCGCCCACTTGCTTTTGATAAGGAAGGTGCGTGTGGCCGAAGAACAGAAAATCACAATCGGCCGTGCCGGCGATGCGCTCATAAGGTAGTCCCTGCCTGGCCTCAATGTCCGTCCAGGCCGCTTCAAGTGCGTGCTGGTTGGCGTGAACGTCGGAAAACACCGCGATTATCATTATCATCCAAAACGACCGGTGATGTAATCTTCTGTGCGCTGCACAGATGGCCGCGTGAAGATGGTCGTGGTCTCGTCGAATTCCACCAGTTCACCCAACCAGAAGAATCCGGTCTTATCGGAGACGCGGGCAGCCTGCTGCATGCTGTGGGTGACTATCACGATGGTGTATTGTTCCTTCAGCCGGCGCATTAATTCCTCCACTTTGCCGGTAGCAATCGGGTCCAACGCAGAGCAGGGCTCATCCATCAGAATCACGTCCGGCTTCACGGCCAGCACGCGGGCGATACAAAGGCGCTGCTGCTGACCGAGGGATAGCGACAGGGCCGGACCTGTCATGTCCGTGGCCACTTCGTCCCACAGGGCTGCGCTGCGCAACGATTGCTCTACCAGCTCTCCCAAATCCGTGCCCTGCGGCAATCCTAGTACACGCGGCCCGAAAGCCACATTGTCAAAGATGGACTGCGGGAAAGGATTGGGTCTCTGGAAGACCAACCCCACCCGGTGACGCAACTCGGTCTTGTCGGTGTCCGGGGCATAGATATCCTTGCCTTCCAGCGTAATACGGCCGCTCATGCTGGTGTCGGGAATGGTGTCGTTCATGCGGTTGAGGCAGCGCAGAAAGGTGGATTTGCCGCAACCGGAAGGTCCGATGAGCGCCGTGATTTCGCGCGGTAGTATGGCCATAGATATGTCTCTCAGCGCCTGCGTGGGCCCATAATGGAAATTGAGCTGCTCAATCTGGAACGTCGCCTGTGTGGTCATTTTCGTGTTCCCTACCCGAAGCGGCCGGTGACGTAGTCCTCGGTTTTTTTGTTGCGCGGCGCGCTGAAAAGATCCTCGCCCTTGTTCCATTCCACCAGCTCCCCCTGAAGCATGAAGGCGGCCCAGTCTGCGATGCGCGCGGCCTGTTGGATGCTGCTCGGCGCGATGACCACAGTGTAATCCTGCTTGAGCAGCTGCAGTGAGGCCTCTACCTTCGCGGTGGAGATCGGGTCCAGACCGGAAGTCGGTTCATCGAGCATCAGCACTTCCGGCGAGAGGGCCAACACGCGCGCGATGCACAGGCGTTGCTGCTGCCCGCCGGAGAGCGCGATGGCGGGGTCGCCCAACCTGTCTTTGACCTCGTCCCACAACGCGGCTGCCCGCAGGCTGCTTTCAATCGCCTCA